>WQUS01000336.1 GCA_009781965.1 Bacillota bacterium
TCAATACGGCTGCGGCATTTTAGCGCGTTATGAGGCCTACAAATGGCAGGACGGCGGGCTAACCGGCGTCAGTCGTCCCGATCCGGTCACCTTGTCCGATCTGGTGAGCTATGAGCAGGTAAGAAAGGACATCATCAGCAACACAGAACAGTTCCTGCACGGCTATCCCGCCAATAATATGCTTCTATACGGCGACCGCGGCACCGGCAAGTCGTCCACCGTTAAAGCCCTTTTGCATGCCTACAGTGCTCAAGGTTTGCGCTTGGTGGAATTATCCAAGCAGGCGCTAACAAATTTCCCGCAGCTGATGAGCCAGCTGCGGGAGCGTAATCATTACTTTATCATTTTCATTGACGACCTCTCATTTGAAGAAAACGAAACCCAATACAAAGACTTTAAAGCCCTGCTGGAGGGCGGACTGGAAGCACGGCCGCAAAACATGCTGGTTTACGCCACTTCCAACCGGCGCCACCTGGTGCGGGAGACTTTTGCCGACCGGACCACCGGCACGGCAGGTGACGAGGTGCGGGCCATGGATTCGGTGCAGGAAAAGCTTTCCCTGGCGGACCGGTTTGGGATTACCGTTATTTTCCCCTCCCCTAACCAGGAGCTGTTTCTGGAGATTGTCAGCGGGTTGGCGCAGCAGCGGGGACTAACCGTCGCCGCCGCGGAGCTCAGGCAACGGGCGCTGCATTGGTCATCCTGGCATAACGGACGCTCTCCCCGAGCCGCCCGTCAGTTCATTGACCAACTCCAGGGCGAGCTGGCCATGGCCAAGACTTAAACCGCCAGTTCGGCTACCGAACCAATGATCGCGTCGGCCTGCGCCGCGGTAAACTGCTCCCTGGTGCTAACTCCGGAAAGAACCCCAACACTGCCGGCGCCGGCGTCTTTGGCCATCATAATATCCCGGGGCGTATCTCCTACCACCACCGCCCGGCCCGGCTCCACCCCCAGGATCCGGCAGGCCAAAAGAGCCATATCCGGGGCCGGCTTGCTTTTTTCCACATGATCGGCTCCCACCACCACATCAAAACAATCAATTAGCTGCAGGGCAGTCAGGGAAGTTCTGGCCCGCCAGGAGGCATCAGCGGTAACCACAGCCAGTTTCAATCCCCGCTCCCGCAGTTTAGGCAGCAATTCGTGCAAACCGGGCACAGGCTCAGCCAATTTTTCCCATTCCACGGCGTCTTCGGCTTTTTTCAGCACCTGACGCAGTACAGCGCCGGACTCATATTCACCCAAACCGGTGGTTTGCAACATTTGGAGCATGGATTCCCGCACGGCGGTCATGCTGCCCCCGGCCAAGGGTCCTTGCGGGTCCACGTACCAGGCGGCCAGATCGATACCCATGGACTGTTCCAGCATCCCGCGCTGAAGGCTGCCGAGTCCGACAACCGCCGCTACTTGCTCAACCACATACCGGGACCATTCCAGCCACATATATTTAAAATCAATTAAAGTGCCGTCTTTGTCAAACAGCACCGCCTGACAGTTAAAATCATTACCGCCGGCCCTCAACAAAGGCAAGGTTGATTCCCCCTCAAAATATCAAAAAAAGCGCGCTAATGCAGATCCCTCGTTACTGGTCACACGTTACTGCTTTCGCATCAAGCCGGCCCGTAAAGTTATTAACCGTGCGCTCATACTCGCACCGAGAAATCGCTTACGGTTAATAACTTTACGGGCCTAGGCTGGTACTAACAAACGTTACTGGTCTGACCAGTAACGATCCCTCAGCGCGCGCTTTTCAGTACTTTAACCCCATGTACCTCGAAGATGCAGAGACATAGCCATATTTATGGCCGCTATATATCCCTAAAACATAAAAAAGCAGCCTGGTTAACTTTCCAGTATTTTCAGCAAGTATTGCCAGTCACAGTAGCGGTTTACATTATCCAAAGCAACGGCAATACCTACTTTATCAGACGGTTTGATATGCCGGGACACCTGGTTCAGCATCTCGATCACCGTGTAGGTGTCCTGATGGGTTAAAAGCACCGGCACCCCTTTTTCAGCAGCCCGGGACAGTACCTTGACGTCAGGATACAGACCGCCGGTGAGGATCAGCACCGAGGTATGGGTTTCCAGAGCCGCCAGGGCCAGGTCCGCCCGATCGCCGCCCAGTACCACCGCTTTATTAGCGGCCCGGCGCAGGTAGGCCAAGGCGCTCTCCATAGTCATAGCCCCCACAATGACGTCTTCCACCAGCCGGTCCATGTGCTCATGCCCGACTAACACTTCGCCGCCCAAACGCTCCTGAAATTCACCTACGGTGGGAGCAACGATTTCCGGGCGGCTCGGAATGACGCCGAGTGTTTTCTGTCCCGCTTCTTCCATCGCCGGACAGAAAATATCCTCGACTTTAGCCAGCAAGGTCCGGGTGACATTGGTAAAAACCGTTCCCGCCACTGTGGCCTGCCGGCAAGCCATATAATTATTGTAGAACATCGCTTGATCCAGACTATAGTCATCTTCCGCCTTGGCTGCATTTAACAGCAGGGCATCCAGTTTGGGGGCCAGCAGCGCCGCTTCCAGACCCACCGAGGCCAAGGCGAACGGATGAACCGCTCCCTCCATTAACATAATGTCATACCCTTTGGCGACCTCCCGGTAGGCGTCGATAATCTCGTCGATGGCGCCGGCCTTGCCGCCAAACTTATTTAAGTAGGAGGAACCGGCCATAAACGGGCTGATTAATCCCGCCGGCGCATCCATGTTCAGCACTTCTCTCATTAATACGGCGTCGCCACCCAGAATTTTGCCGGAGGCTGATTTCCTGCCGCTGTCCACCGGCTTGAAATACCCCACCCGGTAGCCCAGCTCTTTGAACTTGAGCGCCAAACCCAAAGCCAGCGCGGTTTTTCCACTGCCGGGGTTACCGATGACAAAAAGGTTTTTCATTTACCAAACACCTCACGATATGGTAATTTTTATATCCAGGGCAGCAAGCCCCATTCCGTCTTCATAGGCGAACACCGGGTTAATATCCAGTTCGCTGATCTCGGGAAAATCTGTCACCAAAGCGGCCACCCGCTTGATTACGTCCACCAAGGCCTTAATGTCTCTGGGCTTTTCGCCCCGGTAACCACGCAGCAAGGTGTATGCTTTAGTTTCCCGCAGCATGAGTTCGATTTCCCGGCTGGACAAACCGCGGGCCAGCCGGAATTTAACGTCCTTGAGCAAGTTGACATAAATACCGCCCAAACCAAAGGCAATTAACGGTCCAAATTGAACATCCCTGGTCATGCCCACAATCAACTCATCGCCCTTGGGCATCATTTTCTGTACCTCAACGCCATAGACTACCGCCTGGGGCATGTAAGAATGCACATTATCCATGATCTCGTCAAAGGCCTCGCTTACTTCGGCAGCGTTTTTAAGCCCTACTTTTACCCCGCCCACGTCCGTTTTGTGCATAATCTTCGGCGAGGCTACTTTCATCACCACCGGATAACCCACTTGCTCCGCTGCGGCAACCGCTTCCCGAGGGCTGGCGGCCATAATAATGGGCGCCGCCGGTATCCCGTAGCATTTGGCCACTGCCGCCGCCTCGCCGCCCAGCAATACCAAGCGTTGGTCCCGGATGACATCGTAAAAAATGGCTTTCACCCCGTTGCGGTCAATATCCTTGAGCGCAGCAGAGTCCTTGTCCGCCGGGGCACTAAGCACTTTATTGTACCGGACCAGCCCTTTGATGGACTCAATGGCCGGTTCCGGGAAAGTATAACAAGGCACTCCCCCCCGGGCCAGCATATCGGCGCCCTCAGCCACACTTTCACCGCCCATGTAAGCGGCAAACAGCGGCTTTTCAGGAAAAGACTTGTGTACCGTCAGGATTGCCTCGGCCGTCGCAAGCGGTTCGGTTACTCCCGTCGGACACAGCAGCACTACCGCACTGTCCACATTGGGGTCGGCTAAAACTTTTTGCAGCGCCAGCTTATAACGATCCGACTTGGCGTCCCCCAATACGTCCACCGGATTGTACAGCCCGGCTTCGGCAGGCAGATTGGCCCTTAAGTCCGCAATAGTCTCTTTGGTGAAACGGGCCATTTGCAAACCCAGGTTTTCCACATTATCCGTAGCGATAATCCCCGGTCCGCCTGAATTGGTTACGATGGCTACCCGGTCACCCTTGGGCGCCGGCGCCTTGGCAAAGGCCACGGCCAAATCAAATAATTGGGTCATGCTGCGGGCCCGAATCACGCCACATTGGTTAAATGCCACTTCGTAAGCCAAATCGTTGCCCGCCAGAGCGCCGGTATGGGAGGAAGCCGCCTGGGCGCCGGCCTGACTGATGCCTGATTTAAAGATGATAATCGGTTTCTTACGGGCCGCCTTGGTAACCAGCTCCAGGAAACGGCGGCCATCCACAATATCTTCTATGTAACATAAAATCACCTTGGTGTTCGGATCAGCGGCGGCGCCCTCGATAAAATCTACTTCGGAAAGGTCTGCTTTATTGCCCAGACTGACCACCCGACTAAAACCAAGCCCGGCGCCGGCGCTCCAATCCAAAATGGCCACCAGCATCGCGCCGCTCTGGGAAAAGAAAGCAATCTCGCCCTGCTGCGGAAAAGTAACGGCAAATGAAGCGTTAATTGGCGTGTGGGTATCAATTAACCCCACCACATTTGGCCCGAGCATCCGCATCCCGTACCGGCGGCAGCTGCCAAGCAAGCGTTTTTCCAGTTCCCAACCATCCGGACCAGTCTCTTTGAAGCCGGCGGAAATAACCACTAGATTTTTTACCCCGGCTTTGCCGCAGTCTTCGGCCACATCCGGGACCCGGGCCGCCGGGACGGCAACAACCGCCACATCCACCGGTTCGCCGATCTCACTGACCGACGAGTAGGCTGTTTTACCCATAACCGTCTTTTCTTTGGGATTGATCGGGTAAATTACGCCGGTGAAACCACTGCTGATGATATTTTTTAAGATGGTATTGCCGATTTTCCCTTCGACAGCCGATGCGCCCACCACGGCTACCGATCCGGGACGGATCATCTTTGTGAGTTCAGCCAATTTCTCCACCTCGTCAGTTTCAATTAAATAGTATCTTGGGAAATACCATTATCCAGCGGCCTTAATTTAAAATTATTTCTAATTCACACCGTAATTATTATTTACAGTTAGTAATTATTATTTACAGTTAATCGAAGTCCCGGGGCATTAACAGCCAGGCAACCAGGTACACCAAAACACCGGGAAAAGCCACGGAGAAAACAGATATCAGCACATAGATAAGCCTTACCACCGTAGGGTCCACGTTAAAATATTCGGCCACTCCGCCGCATACCCCGGCAATGAGCCGTTGACGGCTTGAGCGGCACAGTCTTTTAACTTGTTTAGCCATCCGCCCGAAACCCCTTCGAAATTAAACTTAAAGATAACGCCATGCTTTAATCAGGATAATAAGTTAATTATGTAAAAACATTCCGACTTCGACGTCAATTGTCAAAGCCGGTCATAATCCGTTTCCCGGCGGTCGGCCCATAATTTGATCAGCGCCAGTCCCATCACAAAACCGCCGACATGGGCCCACCAGGCCACCGGATCGGCGGCGTCACCGCCAATAGAGGCCACTCCGTTAAACAACTGCAGTACAAACCAAAGGGCAATAAAAACGGCGGCCGGTATTTCGGCCAGAAAGAATAAAACAAACGCCAGGACCCGGGCCTTGGGAAAAGCGACAATATACGCGCCCAGTACCCCGGCCACCGCGCCGCTGGCCCCGATTACCGGCTCCGCAGAACCGGGATTGGCGATGATATGGGCCACTCCGCCGGCCACTCCGGCCAACAAATAAAACAGCAAATACCTGCCGTGTCCCAACCGGTCCTCCACATTGTCGCCAAACACCCACAGGAAAAGCATGTTGCCCAAGACATGAAGCCAGCCGCTATGGACAAAAGTAGCGGTCACCAAGGTGAGCAGGATCGGACTTAAGACGGCACCATGATGGAAAGCCCTTTCCACATCGGCCGGGATCAGGCCGTAAAGATAAAAAAAATGATTCAGCTCATAGGGGGACAGTAACAATTCATATACATAAATCAACAGATTCAGCAGAATAAGGGCAATATTAACAAAGGGGAATGTGCTGGATTTGACACTGTCCCTAAGCGGAATCAATCCGCCACCCCCTTCCCGGGCCGCGATATAACCCAATTATAACATATTACGCATATTATGCTTACTTATTTTCAATTATTATGCTATGGAATTACTTTGTTTAAAGGATACTCGATAATATCCTGGGCGCCGGCCCGACGCAAGGCAGGGATTAAATCCCGCGCCTTCTTCTCGGAGAGCACGACTTCAATGGCCAGCCAATCGCTGTTAATCAGCCGGGACACAGTGGGATGTTTCATGGCTGGCAATATAGCCAGCACATTATCCAGCTTATCACCGGGGACATTCATTTTTAATCCCACTTTGGCATCGGCCCGCAGAGCGCCCAGCAGCAGCACCGACAGATTTTGCAGCTTTTCCCTGATGAAAGGATTCTCCCAAGCCTCTTTATTGGCGTGCAATCTGGTAGTGGAAACCAAAATCGTGTCAATGACCTTTAGTTTATTCGCTCTTAATGAGCTGCCTGTCTCAGTGATATCCACTATGGCGTCCACCAATTGCGGCACTTTCACCTCGGTGGCCCCATAACTGAATTCCACCTTGGCGGTAACATTGTATTTGGCCAGGTAGTTAGTGGTCAGCCGCACCAGTTCGGTGGCAATACGCTTGCCCTGCAAATCCTGTACGGTATTAATACCGCTGTTTTCAGCCACGGCCAGCACCACCCGGATGGGATTGGTAGTTTGCTTGGAGTAGGACAAATCAGCCACTTCCACCACGTCCGCTTCGTTTTCCAGGATCCAGTCCAGCCCGCTCAGCCCGGCGTCAAGGACCCCGTCATTCACATACCGGGGAATCTCCTGAGCCCGCATCAGAACCACTTCCACCTCCGGATCGTCGATACTGGGAAAATATGAACGGCTGCGGACTGAAATATTAAATCCCGCCCGTTTGAAAAGCTGAAAGGTGGCTTCCTGCAAACTGCCCTTTGGCAATCCCAGCTTTAGTTTCTGTTCCATAAACAAGCGCCTCCTCACTTTATCTCGTTATCTGTTTAGTGTGCTAAAGCATAATAAACAGTATACCCACCCTGCCGATAACTGTCAATAGCTATTGAACCTGGTGCTGTTTTTGCTATAAAATATTGTTACTACATTAGCCGGAGGAAAAAAATGCACGAAAACGAGTATCTGTTAACGATCATCAAAATAACCAGCCGCCATATCTTCTTCAATCTGTACGTTAACGGCAGTCTGGCCAGCAGCGAAGGTTACATCTGTCTGACCAAGGAGGACTTTGAGCGGTTTTTTCGGGATCTGTTCCGTTCATCCAAAGGCCGTTGCGCCAAGAATTACAGCACTAATCCGCCCACAGAATTTTATTTTTAGCCTTTTATATTGCCGTTCATCAAACAAAGGCCATTCCGCCCCACCAAACCATAGGAGAAAAGCTCGACCAACTGACCGGTCACTTCGTTAAAGGTCAGGCCCTGATCCAAAATAAAATCCGGGTTTACCACTGCTTGAACCGCAGCTAAAAACACCGTCATAAAAATTTGTGGATTTACCTGCCAGGCCAAATTATTTTTAACCATGGCCAAGTGAATAAAGCGCTGTACTTCCGCGGCTCTAAAACCTTCTATTTTGTGCCAAAAATGCGGATAATGGACCCGCAAATCCCGCAAGACCAAGGGATTGCCAATCTTACCGCCGGGCCTGGCCAGGTGTTTGACCAGTTCGGCAAACATATCGACAATATTTTTCTCTCCCTGAACGATATCCTCAATGCCGGCAGCCACCGTAGCCATAAATTCATCCAGCACCGCCTCAATGATCTCTTCTTTGCCGGTAAAATAACGGTAAACCGTTCTTTTGCTCATTCCCGCCCGCTCGGACAACTCATCCATGGTGACATTATAAAAGCCTCTGGCCTCGGACAACTCGCTCAACGCATCGATAATGCGCTCCCGCACGGACACCCCTCCTTGCCTGCTTGTGCATCATTAAACACTGAACAGAAACCGCCGCTAAGCAATTCTTTTCTTAAATTTTAAGATGCTGATTGTCAAAAGAACGAATGAAAAAACCAGCAAGGCTGTAACCTGGCTCACCAGGTAAGAGAAGCCAATCCCCTTTAACATGATGCCCCGGATAATGTCCAGGTAATAAGTAAGCGGCAGCAGGTTGCTCACGTAATAGATTACCTTAGGCATGGCATCCCGGGGATACATGAAACCGGACAGGATAATACTGGGCAGCATAATAAAAAAGGACATTTGGAAAGCCTGCATTTGGGTTTTGGCAATATTGGAGATCAAGATGCCCAAACCCAGGGAAGCCGTAATGAAGAAGAGAGTCAGCAGGTACAATTCCAGCAAACTGCCTCTAACGGGCACGGCAAAGGCCAATACCCCCACCAGCAAAGCCACGGTCACCTGCAGATAACCAAGCGCAATATATGGCACTATTTTACCGATAATCAGTTCATAGGTCTTAACCGGAGTGACAATCAGCTGTTCCAGAGTACCCCGTTCCCTTTCCCGCACAATGGCCATGGAAGTCATCATCATCATAGTCATGGTTACAACCACGCCCAGTAACCCAGGCACCATGTAAAAAGCGGTGATCCCGTCCGGGTTATACCAGGGACGCACCCTGATATCATAAGGCAGACCGGTAAACTGTATGTTTTGGGTCAGTTTTTTCTGGGACTCAATCAGGCCGATGGAAGTAGCCACCGCCATCGCCTGGTTAGCCACCATACTATCACTGGCGTCCACGATTACCTGGGCCGAGCTTGGGTCGCCGCGATTAACCTGGCGGGCATAATCCGGCGGGAAAATGATCCCTGCCTTGGCTTGACCGCTGTCGATCATTTTATTGACCGATGCATAGCTGTTAACCGTGTAACGAACATCAAAATACCCCGAAGCAGTGAAGGCATTCAGTAAATCCCGGCTTTCCGCAGAAAGGGATTGATCAAACACCACCGTGGAGATGTGCTTCACCTCGGTTTGAATCGCGTAACCAAACAAAAGCAACTGCACCAAAGGCAACATAAACACCAAGGCCAAAGTCATGCGGTCCCGGCGCATTTGTAAAAACTCTTTATATAAAATTGCCACAATCCTGCTCATTAGACACCTCTCCAATCATAATTGGCAAATTTAGCTATGTATTTTTAGCCGCCAGCGCGATAAAAACGTCTTCCAATGAGGGGGTAATAACTTGGGGTATCGTCCCGGTAAACTCCTGCAGCGGGGCTAAAGCAGCTTCGTTTTCCAGCAGCACATGGAGCAAAGCCCCATGCACCGAACATTCCTTGACGTAAGGAAGCTGCTCAATGCTCTCCAGCCGCCCCATGGCGTCCGGCAAATCCAACTCCACCAGGCAGCCTTGCAGAACATTGCGTTTTAGATGGTCCGGGGCATCCACGGCCATTAACCGTCCGGCAGAAATAAAAGCAATTTGATCACAGTATTCGGCCTCATCCATAAAGTGGGTGGTAACCATTACGGTGACGCCATCTTCGGCTAAACCTCTGATGATATTGAAAAAATGACGCCTGCTGACCGGGCTCACGCCGCTGGTCGGTTCATCCAGAAACACGATGGCCGGCTTGGCAATCAGAGCGCAGCCTAGAGCCAACCTTTGCTTCCAGCCGCCGCTTAAATTGGCCGTCAGTTCATGTTCCCGGCCGGTTAATTCGGCCATGGCGATCATTTCCCGAATCCGAACCGCTCTGTTTCGTCCGGATATACTATATAACCCGGCATAAAAATCAAGATTCTCCGCCGCGGTCAAATCATCGTACAAACTGAATTTCTGCGACATATAGCCAATCTGCTGTTTTATTTTCTCTATTTCCCGGACCAAATCGTACCCTAAAACAGTAGCCGCGCCCGAGGTAGGCTCCAATATGCCGCACAGCATCCGGATCACTGTCGATTTGCCCGCTCCGTTAGGTCCCAAAAAACCGTAAATTTCCCCCGGCTTAATTTGCAAGGTTATTCTATCTACCGCAGTGAATTTGCCGAAAACCTTGGTCAGTTCCTCGGTGGTGACCGCATAATCCATTACGACACCCCTTTTTCAGCCAAAGCAATAAAGACATCTTCCATAGTGGGCGTAACCTCAGTCCAGTTCAGCCCGGCGCTGATACCCTGTTCGGCCAAGCGGTTTTCCATCGCCCGCCTGGCTTGGCCGGCGTCAGTAGCCAGTACCCGGTATTTATCGCCGTAAAAAGATACGTCCACTACCTGAGGCAAGTCATTAAACAGCTCGATCTGCCGGACAGACAATTTGCGCTCCGTGATCCCGCCCGGCAAACTGGCCTCCGCCGCCGCACCGGGACCGCGGAATTGCAGCCGGGCTTCCAGCACTTGATAAGGAAAATCCTTTTTCAGCTGCGCCGGCGCATTCATGGCCACCACCCGGCCTTGATCCATAAAAGCCACCTTTGTACATTGCTCGGCTTCATCCATATAAGGAGTGGAGACCAGGATCGTCACCCCCTCTTTGTTCAGCCGGTACAAGATGCGCCAAAACTCTTTCCGGGATTCCGGATCAACCCCGTAAGTAGGTTCATCCAACACCAGCAAAGCCGGCCGGTTTACCAAAGCGCAAGTCAGGGCTAACTTTTGTTTCATGCCGCCGGACAAATTGTCGGCAAAACGATCCTTAAAGGGCAAAAGCCCGGTCATGGCTAATATGGCCTCCGCCCGTTCCTTGATTACCGCACCTTTTAACTGATATAAGGCGCCGAAAAAATTAATATTTTCCATCACGGTCAAATCGCCATAAAGACTGAATCGCTGAGGCATGTAGCCCAGGATCACCTTGTGCGCGTTTTTCTTTTTAACGGCGGCCGGTTCGGTCCACAGAACCTGCCCCTGATCCGGTACAATAAGATCGCAAATCATGCGCATTAAAGTGGTTTTACCGGCCCCGTCCGGTCCCACCAAACCGTAGATATCCCCTGCCGCTACCTCGATGGTCACTTCATTAACCGCGGTAATCCGGCCGAAATTTTTGCCCAGCTTTGCCGTTTTAAACATGGCCCGACCTCGCTCCCAAGGTCACATCGGCGGGCATGCCCGGTTTTAATAGGCCGCCGCCATCATTGATTTTAATTTTCACGGCATATACTATGTTAGACCGCTCTTGCCGGGTTTGAATGGTTTTCGGGGTAAACTCCCCGCTGGTGGCGATCTCCTTTACCGTCCCTTGGAATACCTGCTCCATGCCGCTAACGGTAAACTGTACCTGCTGGTGCAGTTTGATAAAAGGCAAGTCGTCGGTAGAAATATAAACTTTAATCCACATATCGTTTAAGTCCGCCACGGTAGCCAGAGCAGCGCCCATCTGCACATACTCTCCCGCCTCATAATTTTTGGTCAGCACAACCCCGCCGACCGGGACATAAACATTTAGATCCGCCAGCAGCGCGTCGTCGGCTTTGAGTACGGCCTTGGTCCGCTCCACCTCCGCCTGGGCAGCTTTAATCTGCTCAGGCCGGCTCCCCGCCTCCAACAAGTCCAGCGCAGCCTGGGCGGCCTTTATTTGATTAGGGCGGCTTCCCTCTGCCAACAGGTTCAGCTTAGCTTGCGCTAACTTGAGCTGACTGGCAGCCAATTTCGCATTGGTTTGCGCTTGATCATAGTCGGCCTGAGTGGAAGCACCGTTCTGATAAAGAGACTCCATCCTGGCCAAATCAGCATTGGCCTTATCCAAACTAACCTGAGCAGCTTCCACTGCCGCCACAGCCTCTTCTTTCTCCTGGGCTCGCGGTCCGGCTTGCAAATCAGCCAAATTAGCCCTGGCCGCTTCCTTCTCCTGCTCTCGCGGTCCGGCTTGCAAATTAGCCAGATTCGCCTCCGCTTCAGTTACGGCTAAAGCAGCCTGCTCCCGCTGGGCTCTTAAATCGTTGCGGGATATCTCAGCCGCCAACTGCCCAGCCGTAACCTGATCGCCTTCCTTGACCAGTAACTTGGCCAAAGTCCCGGCTGTTTTGGCGTTAAGTTCTACCGTAGTAGCCTCGATAGTGCCGGTAGCCTGGATCAGATCAGCCGCCCCCTGGTGATAATGCCGGTAAGCCCAGTATCCGCCTGCTGCCAATAAAAGCAGCGCCACTACCGCTACAATCCGTTTGCCAACCGCCTGCGCCTGAATCTCCACCGCCATCGCTCCCATCCTTGTCAGTTAAATAATTAAAGCAAACCCCTCGGCAGGTTACCTGATCAGGTTGGTATTAACCCAACCTTAAGTATGAGCATTGGTAAACTTGATATACCATTGCAGTTTACTTAGTCGCATTATACCATTGGCGTCAATTGGTGACAATGCTTTTTAATCCAACCGACTCTGCTTTGGACAAAAAATATAAAAACCATCCTGCGCCGGCTAAACGACAGGATGGCCTAAGCTGTCAACTATCATGTCTAATCTGGTTATTCTAATCTGTTTGGGCGTAGTAATTATATAGCGCTTGGTTGTTTACCAGCAGTTGATAACGAAAATGGACTTCACCGCTAATTTCCGGGATTGTTCTGTCCAGGGCAATTTCCTTTGCAATAGCCCCGATACCATACCATGGATTGGCATTATCCGTACTGCCGGCTTTATAGTCCGCCAGGCCAATGTACAGCTTTACCCCAGTGCCCCTTACGGTATCCGCCCACCAGTTAGCTACAGTGCTGTAATCGGCCCCCGGTTGTCCGATATACCAATAGATTTGGGGACAGATATAATCGACCCAGCCTTCCTTGACCCAAAGCCTGCTGTCGGCATAAGCGGAGAAATATGTTTGGTAGCCATTGGTGTCGGAACCAGCCGCCAGGCTGCTTTTGTTGGCCCAAATACCCGCCGGACTGACCCCAAAATCAGCGTTAGCGGCCGTCTCATGCACTGTGACGCTGAGCCAGGAGATTAGCTTATTGACATTATCTCTGCGCCAATCGGCTAAAGAAGCATATCCCATACCGTATCGGGCATAGGTATCGGCATCGTTAAAATCTGGGCCCGGATAGAAATAATCGTCTAAATGAATCCCATCCACCGCATAGTTTTGCAAAATTTCTTGCACACCCTCCACAACTAACTGACGGACTGCCGGTAAACCGGGATTAAAATAGTAATTGCCGTCTTTATACTTGACCACCCATTCGGGATGTAATTTGGCCGGGCTGTCGGCAGACAGAGCCGCATACTCCGCCTCCCCGTCTTTGGTGATCCGATAAGGATTGATCCAGGCCTGCAGCGCAATACCCCGTGCGTGAGCCGCCGTAATCCAATACTGCAAAGGATCAAAACCGTCTGCCGGGGCAATATTCTGCCCGCCGGTCAAATACTTGCTCCAAGGAAATAAGTGAGAAGGATATATGGCGTCCGCGGCAGGGCGCACCTGTAAAAAAACAGTATTCATCCCCATCCGGGCAACCTGATCCAGAATTTCATCCGCCTCGGCTTTTAGTTCCGCCGGTGCTGTAGTGGCTTGCGCGGGATAATCCAGATTCAGTACCGTGGCTACCCAAACCCCCCGCATCGGCGTTTCCGAAGCGGCTGCCGCTGCCTGTCCACAAACCCCATTCCAGAAAAAAATGCAAACCGCGGCAAACCCCAGGACGCATAAAGTATTCACAAACGGCGTTATTCTGCTCATAAGCTTTCCCCTTGGCAAAATAGGTTTTTAAAAGTAGCATTTAATACAAATTCTGCACCGTCAAACAAGGTTCCTGCTTATTTTATTGCAAATAAGTATTGCGCATGTCAAAGCGTACTATTATTATATTAAAAGCAAAATAAATGCAATTAATCACTTGAACAGTAACAAAGGAGGTCAAGAGTATGTTTTTCCCTGTCTCCGGCGTACATGTCAATCCTCTGATCCCGCCCCTGGTAGCTTTTATCATCTCCTCCCTTACCGCTTCCGCCGGGGTATCCGGCGCTTTCCTGCTGCTTCCCTTTCAGGTAAGCGTATTGCGCTATACCAGCCCTTCGGTTAGTCCGACCAACTTTATATATAATATTGTGGCTATTCCGGGAGGGTTATATCGCTTCATCAAAGAAAAACGGATGGCTTGGCCGCTGACCTGGGTGATCGTGGCCGGTACCCTGCCGGGAGTCTTCCTGGGCTCCTGGATCAGGATCTATTATCTGTTTGATCCCCGTTACTTTAAGGTTTTTATGGGCTGCGTGCTGTTATATATGGGGATTAAGCTGGTCACAGAACTGACCGCCGGCTCTAAGAAACAAAAGGAACAAAGCAAGGCGTTGGAGCAAAAATTCCGGCAGCGGGTAGCGGAACTCAAAGAGGCAAGTAACCAAAAAATAGCCGCCGGTTTACCGGCGGAAGCAGTGGTCAAAACCAAAAGTTTTTCTTTTCGTCAAATTGAATATGAATTCTGGGGCGAAACCTATTCCTTCAGCACCGTGACGATCTTTATACTGGCGTTGATCGTGGGCTTAATCGGCGGCATTTACGGCATTGGCGGCGGCGCGATCATTTCCCCCTTTTGCGTTTCCATTTTGGGGCTGCCTGTTTATACCGTAGCCGGCGCCGCTCTGGCCGGCACTTTCCTGACTTCTATCGCCGGGGTGATTTTTTATACCTTTTTTGCTTTCACTGCGGTAGGAGGAGGGGCCAATGTCGCGCCGGACTGGGCGCTGGGGGCGCTCTTCGGCGTTGGCGGGTTGCTGGGCACTTATTGCGGCGCCTACGCCCAAAAATATTTAAAAGAAAAAGTTATCAAAGTGATTATGGCCGTCTTGATTTTATTCCTGGGGCTGCAATACATTGTCCAGTTTTTCTTTTAGGATTAGAATTTTAGGATTCAAAGTTTGCTCACGTCATAAAAAAGCCCGGTATTTTATTGTATACCGGGCTTTTGGCTGTGTTTATTCAGTTAGTCATTTACTGGAACGGTAATTTTAACAGCTATTTTTTTGCTGCTGATCCACTTCCACTATTTGAGCCACTTCCACCTAATGCAGAGTCACTTCCACCGGCAGATCCTTGTCCGCTTAGTGCACTTGCATTAGTATACGAATCAAGATCGGCCGGGAATTCGATAGTTACATTACCAACTTGGGTAATCTTCATTGTCGTATCGATATTGACCGTGATCGTTTTCCCATTTGCGGTTATTTCTGCAGAGTATTTTGTATTCACAGTGCTTAATTGATTATTGTCCAAAGTAGCGGTAATGCTGATATCAGTAAAATTGATATCGACCTTTGCACTTTTGCCCAACGAGGTCACAATTTGATCAATGATTTGGCCACTCGAATCCTTTACGGCAGCCTTATCTATAGTAAGGGAAATAGTATTACCGTTAACACTCTGGTCCTTGATCATATTTTCGGGCAAATTCAACATAACCTGGTCAGATTGCTTGATAACATCTTCATTAGATATAGCCAGCTTCATTTTTTTATCTTGTGCATCCACATAAAGATAGCCGTCTTTGTAATACTCTTTTGCAGCTATGTTTTTTCCCATAATTTGCGTATTTCTGGTTAAAAATATTTGGATGCCGTTTTGGTTTAAAATAATTTTATCTACACCTGTAACATCAGCCGTCACTTTTTGTCCATCTTTATCAATAACCGCAGTTTGATTTATATCAGATGCAAAAGATTGAGCATCTTTTATAGCTTGACTGGCTTTGCTATACAACTGATAAGCGGTTTGACCGTTCGCACCGGTTGCGTTACCGCTATTAGATGTTTCCGGGGCTGCTGCCGCGGTGATCGTCACGACTCCCTTATCCCAACTCACTTTGGCGCCCAGGGCTTCGGAAACAAACCGCAAAGGAACCAATGTTCTGCCATTGACTAACTTAGCCGGCACATCCAAAGTGACCGCCTGATTATTTTTGTAGGCCTGACCGCCCACCACCAGTTTAATGTTGACGTCGTCTTTCTGAGCGGTGACTGTTTGGGTAGCCGCGTCCCAGTTAACCTTAGCGTCCAGCGCTTCAAAAATTGCCCGCAGCGGCACCAGCACTCTGCCCTTTTCCACCACCGGCTGCGTGTCAAAAGTCAAAGTTTTACCGTTAACAATTACTTCCGAGCTTGCCTGAGCTGCCGCGGCAAAAACAAACAGCACGGCCAAGGCAACAAATATAGATGATATCTTACGCCACATAAAGCAAAACCTCCTTTTTTTGTTATTATTCAACCAAAAAACAGTTTTCCCTGCCCGCCGAGCAAATTTGAAAATCTTTTGTTAATTTGCTTTATTACGGTTACCGAAGACAAATCATCCTTCAACCTGGAAGGTTAAAACATAAAAATTAATAAAAATTTAATATTGTTAATTATCAGAATCTATGGTTTAATTTAAATCACTACAATAATATCTTAACTATAAAAAGGAGGAGTAAATTCAACATGAAGAAAAAGTTTTTGCTTTGGGGGATTTTTGTGGTTTTCGCCATGATGATGGCCACAGTCACCGGCTGCGGCAGCCAAGGGGGACAAACCCAATCCAACAATACCGGTGGCAATGGCGGCGCTGCTCCGATTGTTATCGGCGTGCCCACCGCCCTGAACAGTATTGAAGGAGCCGACTCATTAAGAGCAGTACAACTGGCCGCAGACGAAATAAACGCCGCCGGCGGAGTAAAAGTGGGCAATGAAAAACGTCCTTTAAAAATAGTCACCATTGATACCAGGGAAGCAGACGCCGGGGTACCGGTGAATGACGCCCTGACCGCCCTGGAAAAAATGATTACCGAAGATAAACCTGACGCCATCCTGGTCGGAGCGTTTCGCTCCGAAGTGTTATTGGCCTCAATGGATATCATCGCTAAGTATAAAATCCCTTACATCACCTCCATGGCCATGGTACCTAGCTTTCAAACCAAAGTGGCCGCAGATCCAAAATACAAATATATGTTCCGGATGTGTATTAATTCGAATTACCTGGTTGATTATCTGGGTCAAACAATGGGTTCCATCGGCAAGGAGTTTAACTTCAACAAAGCCTATATTGTCACCCAGGACTTACTCTGGGCCAAGGCAACCGGTACCGGTCTGCAAAAATGGCTTGAAGCAAACGGCTGGGAAGTCGTAGGCAATGATGCTTATCCCACCGGCGCTTCAGATTTTTCCACCACCCTGAGTAACGCCAAAAACAAAGGCGCCCAAGTGATTGTGCCGATTTTCGATATGCCGCAAGCCGGCACTCTTGTCAAACAGGCTAAAACAATGCAAGTGCCTGCCTTAATGGCCGGTTACATCGGTCCCGCCACTCAAGAAACCGGCTGGAAATCATTTAACGGAGATGTCGAGGGGCTCATCGATTTCATCTTTGAAATCGGCCCGTTGCCGGTGAAAGCCGTACCCAAGTCAGTAGAATTCCATGACAATTTCGTCAAGAAATATGGTGCGGAGCAAGCGCAAAAACTGAGCGGTCACGGGGCCGGACCAGCTTATGATTCCGCTTATGTCCTGGCCGATGCCATTGAGCGCGCCGGTTCCCTGGATCCTGACGCTATAGTGGCAGCCATAGAAAAAACCGATATGAACGGCGTCACCGGCAGAATTAAATTTACTGCCGATCACCAGGTAATCTATGGCGTTGATCCCAAAGAGACGGCCATCGGCGCCGCTTTCCAATGGCAGGCCCCCGGCGTCAGGGTACCGGTGTTCCCGGAGGTCGCCAAGGAAGCCGATATCCAATTACCGGCGGACATGAAAAAACAGTAACCGGTTAGCAAATGTGTGGAACGGCCTTGGAGGCCGTTCCACAACTGGCCTATGCCGCCACAGTTGATGAACAGGCAGTGTAAGTCCGTTACAGGCTTGGGCAGAAGAGCTATTCGCTCTGTCAAAATATAAAAGGAGGGTATCAGTCTATGATGAACAAAAAGTTGTTATTTTTTTTGATTTTTGTATTTTCCGCCATCATGCTGGCCACAATCACCGGCTGCGGCAGCCAAGGGGGACAAACCCAGTCCAATAATCCCGGTGGCAAAACCAGTACCAATAGTGGCGCCGCTCCGATTGTTATCGGCGTGCCCACCGCCCTGAGCAGCATCGACGGAGGCAACGCTTTCAATGCCGCCAAAATGGCCGTAGACGAAATAAACGCCGGCGGCGGAGTTACGGTCGGCAATGAAAAACGTCCTTTAAAAATAGTCTCCATCGACACCAGGGAAAGCGATGCCGGAGTGCCGGTAAACGACGCCCTGACCGCCCTGGAAAAATTGATTACCGAGAATAAACCTGACGCCATCGTCATCGGGGCGTTTCGTTCCGAAGTTTTGCTGGCCTCAATGGATATTATCGCTAAGTATAAAATCCCCTATATCACTACCATTGCCATGGCGCCCGGCTTTCAAACCAAATTAGCGTCAGATCCCAAATACAGGTATATGTTCAGAATGGGCATTAACTCCAATTACTTTGCCGAATATTTAGGCGACACCATGGGATACATTAACAAGCAATTTAGTTACAACAAAGCCTATATCGTCACCCAGGACGTCCTCTGGGCCAAGTCAACCGGCACCACTCTGCAAAAATGGTTTGAAGCAAATGGCTGGGAAGTCGAGGGCTTTGATTCCTATCCCACCGGCGCTTCGGATTTCTCCACCAGTCTGAGTAACGCCAAAAACAAAAATGCCCAGGTGATTGTGGCTATCTTCGATATGCCGCAGGCCGGTATTCTTGTTAAACAAGCCAAAACAATGCAAGTGCCTGCATTAATGGCCGGTTACATTGGCCCGGCCATTCAGGAAAACGCCTGGAAAACATTTAACGGAGAAGTTGAAGGGCTTATCAACTTTGTCTATGAAATCGGCGCGTTACCGGTGAAAGCCGTACCCAAGTCAGTGGAATTCTATGACAATTACAAGAAGAAATATGGTGAGGAACTGACGCAAAAACTGAGCGGTCACGCCGCCGGACCTTCTTATGACGCCGTTTATGTCTTGGCTAACGCCATTGAGCGCGCCGGATCTCTGGATCCTGACGCCGTGGCGACGGCCTTGGAAAAAACCGATATGAACGGCGCCATCGGCAGAATAAAATTTACTGCCGACCACCAGGTGGTGTATGGCGTTGATCCCAAAGAAACGGCCATCGGCGCCGCTTTCCAATGGCAAGCAGGCGGAGCCAGAGTACCGGTCTTCCCGGAGATCGCCAAAGAGGGAGATATTCAATTACCGGAGGGTTTAAAGAAATAACCGGTTAGCAAATGAGTGAACGGCCTTTCGGGGCCGTTCACTCATTTGAGTATTAGGTGATATTACTTGTCCTTTGGCGCTATTTTTTAGCGTAGAAGACACAAAAATGCAAGTATTTATAAATAATATCGGTTTGTGAAAACCCGGCTTCCCGCAGCCAATGCAATTGTTCAATCATCGTCGAGG
>WQUS01000337.1 GCA_009781965.1 Bacillota bacterium
AATTGCCGCCGTAATCCGGACAGTCTTCAGGGGTACAGTATTCTCTAATCCGGGCCTCGCAATCAAGTTTCAGGTTATCCAGCCAAACCGCTTTAGTGAAGCCGGCGGCAAGTACTTTACTTACTAATTCATTCACGTGGCTCACTCTCCTGCAGAAATTGTTCATCAAAGCCCCCGTCTGGTTGCCGGCTTGTTTTATTAGATGCGCTAAGTTTGGTTCGTCAAACATTTCCACAATTAAGTAGGTGAAACCTTTCTTTTGGATAATATTTAAGCGATATGTGATGTTTTTTGTTGGTAAGAGATTTCACTTTGTTTCTTAAACCAGCGCCCTGTGAGGGCTGTGTATTATTATGCAATTGGCTTTTAAAAAACGAGAGCAATACAATGCCTAATGGAAAAGTATTATTTCGAAGGAGTTGCCGGTTTGAAGAGTTGGATAAGGTGGGTTCTAATTTTGCCAGCTGCTATAGGAGCTTTATTTGGGATAACTGCTATCTATTCAATATTTCTAGAGGTCTATGTAAATATTGGATTTGGAAAATGGGGGGCATTATTTATTAGTATCATCTATCTCTTTGTTGGGCCTGCCTATTTCGTTAAAGCTGGCGCAAAAGTGGCACCCAAATATTCCTTTTATACAAGTGTAGTACTAGCCATAGTTTTGTTTATCTATGGCGAATTATTTATGAATAAACAGCATGAAACGAATAGTGTTATTTTGTTGACTATCGTCTCACTGTCTGGTTTATTCTATGCTTGTTATACAGTTTATAAAGCTGAAAAAAAACAAGCAAGCGGTGAACAGTCCGCCGAAATGTAACTTTCAGCTATGCCGCTATCACCGGCCAAGAAGCGATCGTGCACAGCCTGTTCTGGCTGACCACCAGCGGCACGGCGGAAATCGTTTGTTTTTTCGGCGTCCTCTATTAGGGCAGCATTGAGTAAAAAAATACGCAAGTATCTGTTAAACAACAATTACATCAATTGCGTGATTTTATTATAGTATGAATATGATATAATATAAGAGTGTAAAAGGAGTAATGTAGATGCTTGTGTATCTGGATAATTGTTGCTATAATCGCCCATTTGACGAACAGGTTTCCGCAGCTATACGTTTGGAAACTGATGCAAAGCTCCATATCCAGGAACTTATCCGAACTGGCGAACTGAAATTATGCTGGTCATTCGTACTTGATTTTGTTAGGAGGTTTTGCTAATGCGGAGCAACACTATAATAAAAGACGAAGGGATGCGCGCGCTTACTGAGAGGCTTGGGCTCGTTGACGCCGAGCGGTTTATTGCGCTTTTGCGCCGGGAACCGTTTGATTATACTGAGTGGCGGCAGAATTTATACAAGGATATGCCTCTTGACGAATTTTTGAAAAAAGCAAATGATTATCGCAGCAGGGAAGGGAAATAAACTTATTACCACGCCGGGAAGAAGATTTATCCGCGCTGATTGCCGCTGAAAAACTGAAAGACAAGGAAATCCGCCGATTTATCGGCATCTTTTTTCGCGACGGCATGTTAAAAACCACCGGGACGGATATGGATAAAATTCTGCCTCCGGCGTCACGGTTTGGCGGTGGCAACCGTGACGCCAGGAAGCAGGGGATTATTGAGAAGCTGACGGTATGCTTTGAGCAGTATTTGGGGTTGGTGTAATTGCGCTTGCCAGGTACCGAGCACATCCTGGTATCCGGGCCCAAAACATTATCCGGCGGCTAAATAAACAGCGACATATCCGATTCCTCGGCATGGGCCAGCATGGCCGCCGCACCGCCAAGCTTCACGCCGTCGATCAATTCTTCAAGGGTGATGCCCATCACATCCATGCTCATGGAGCAGGCCACCAGCTCGACGCCGTTCTTTTGCGCCAGAGCCATTAAATCTTCCAAACTGTCGATATGCTTATTTTTCATCACCGCACGGATCATTTTCGCGCCCATACCGCCCATGTTCATTTTGGATAGGCCGATTTTTTTTGAGCCCCTGGGCATCATCATGGCGAACATCTTGCCCATGAAGTCTTTGGGGGCGGATACTTTGTTTGGTCTGCGCAAGATATTAAGACCCCAGAAGGTAAAGAACATGCTCACTTTTCTGCCCAGGGCTGCCGCCGCGTTGGCCATCACGAAGGAGGCGATTGCTTTGTCCAGATCGCCGGAGAAGACGATGAAGTTTTTGCCGTTACCGGCGGATGCCGTACTGACGGCTTGCGTTTCCTCAGCCTTTTGGATGCGCGCCGTACACACGCCTTTATCGGTTTGGAGTTCTAAAAACACATGGCCGGTGCGGCGGCAATAGCCTTCAATATCACCGGCAAAGGCGGGATCAGTGGTGCTGATTTCGATGATGTCCCCGTTTTGCGCTTCGCAGATGGCGGCGGAGAGTTTCATAATCGGACCGGGACATTGCAGCCCGCAAGCGTTTATCTGGATGGTGCATACCGGATTTTTCCCATTGTTGGCAAAGTTGCCCTTGGCCGGCGCCGGCGCTGCCGGATTGGCGCCGCCATTGGCTGGCGTGGTTACCGGATCAAAAATAGAACGGTACAGCCGGTAGCCGCCGCTTAGATTATACGCCTCAAAGCCGTTTTGCGTCAGTATCCGCGCGGCCACATAACCGCGCAGCCCGATCTTGCAGGCGACGTAGATCTTTTTGTTTTGGTCCAGCTCCTTGAGCCGGCCGCGCAGATCATCCAGGGGAATATTGGTAAAGCCTTCGATATGACCGTTTTCGTATTCTATTTTCGTTCTGGTATCAAGCAAAATAACGCTTCCGTCTTTCGGCAAAGCATTCACATCATGCCAATGGAAGTTCTTCACTTTGCCGGTGAGGATATTTTCAATCACGAATCCCGCCATGTTGACCGGATCTTTGGCCGACGAATAGGGCGGCGCGTAGCAAAGCTCCAACTCAGCTAAATCATATGCGGTCATGCCGGCGCGAATGGCCGTGGCCAGCACGTCGCAGCGTTTGTCAACCCCTTCAAAACCAGTAATCTGCGCGCCCAAAAGCCTGCCGCCGGTTTTTTCAAACAGAATTTTTATCGACATGCTTACGGCGCCCGGATAATAGCCGGCATGGTTCCCGGAAAAGGTAAAAGACTTATCATAATCAAGTTTAAGCCTCTGGGCCGTCTTTTCATTAATGCCGGTGGTGGCTACGGTCATATCAAATACTTTTAAAATCGCCGACCCTTGCGTTCCCTTATAGCGGGAAGGAAGGCCGCAAATATTATCCGCCGCGATACGCCCCTGTTTGTTGGCCGGCCCGGCCAGGGGAATCATGGCTTTTTCCCCGGTGACAAAATCAGTCACTTCCACTGCGTC
>WQUS01000338.1 GCA_009781965.1 Bacillota bacterium
ATTAACCGTGCGCTCATACTCTTCGAGAAATCGCTTACGGTTAATAACTTTACGGGCCTGGGCTACGGGGTACTAACAAACGCAGGGTCTGACCAGTAACTAATAAGAAATAGTCAGCCTTGGTTTTATGACCATGACTGACTACTACTATATAGCTGATTTAAAAGGACAGTCCCGGAATTTAGCTTACTCTTCTTCCTGCTCTTTCTGCTCGTTAAAGATAGCTCCTACCAGGTCGCCGATAGTGGCTGTCCCGCCGTCGTTGTTGTTTGGCTGTTGCTCCACCGGTTGTTGTTTGGGCGCGCTTTCCTTGGGCTGCGCCGGACGGGTTTCTTTGTTTATTTCTCTGATGGAAAGGCGGATTCGCTTATCGCTTGGATCTACACTCAACACCTTGACGTCGATTTCTTCCCCTTCCCGGACCACTTCATCCGGGGTGGCCACATGGTGGTCAGCCAGGTGGGAGATGTGAATCAAACCTTCTACTCCCGGCTCAAGCTGGACGAAAGCGCCGAATGGAGCGAGACGCACCACTTTGGCTTTGATAATACTGTCCACCGGGTATTTTTGTTCCACAGCCTCCCAGGGATTGGGCAGTACTTGCTTCAAGCCCAGGGATACTTTTTCGTTTTCCCGGTCCACCCGCAATACCATGACGTCAAGTTCATCGCCGGCTTGCACAATATCAGACGGATGATTGATGCGGTACCAGGCCATTTCGGAAATATGCATCAATCCGTCCACGCCGCCGATATCCACAAAGGCGCCGAAGTTGGTCAGCCGCCGGACGACCCCTTTAACCACCTGGCCTTCTTCAAGGGTCGCCATAAGTTGTTCCCGATTGCGGGCGTACTCTTCCTCTAAAATAGCCTTGCGGGAAAGGATGATTTTGCGTTTGCTGCGGTTCAGTTCGATGATGCGGGCTTCGATTTCCTGGTTCAGATATTTGCTTAAATCTTCGACGTAGCCAATACCGACCAGTGAGGCAGGCAGGAAGGCGCGCACACCCACGTCAACCAGCAGACCGCCCTTAACCGCTTCGCGGACTACGCCCTTGACCGGTTCGCCGCTGTCTTTTTGGGCTTCCAGATTGGCCCATGATTTTTCGGCGTCGGCTCTTTCCTTGGACAGGATGAGCTTGCCTTCGTTATCTTCAGACTTGAGCACAAAAACATCTATTTCGTCGCCCACTTTAACCACTGACTGTGGGTCGTCGACGGTATAGCAGGTTAACTCCCGCAGAGGAATAACGCCTTCGCTTTTGGCGCCCACATCAACCAGCACTTCGTCCTGATTGACCTGCACCACCACGCCTCTGACGGTTTCACCGTGCCTTAAGGTTCGAACATCCATGGAATCAGCCATCTCTTGGGAATCAGCCATTTCTTGCGCTTCATCCGTTTCCTGTTGGCTTTCTTCTGCGGGAGCCGCTTCAGCCGTCAGATCGGGCTGTTCTTCTCCTGCGGATTGTTGCTCGACTGTTGCTTCGGTTGTTTCATTTTCATTTGTTTCTTCAGTTTCTGTTTCCGTTTCATTGTCGATATTTTCGTTAAACTCATTCATTCTTCCGTGAACCTCCTCTATAATCCAGCCGGGTGTTGAAGCACCAGCCGTAATTCCAACTGTTGAAAGACCTTTGAACCATGCCGGGGCCAGTTCATTGGCTGTTTCAACCCAATACACAGGAATTCCGGAGCCGTTGCAAATCTGAACCAGCTTGGCGGTGTTAGCGCTATCCTTGCCGCCAATCACTACCATGGCATCCACTTCGCCTGCCAGTTCGAGGGTTTCTTTTTGCCGTTCGGCTGTGGCCAGGCAAATGGTATTAAACGCTTGTACCCGGCTTCCGCTCGCTTGCAAGACTTCGATTACCGCGTGTAAATTCTCCAGACGTTGTGTCGTTTGAGCGACTATGCCTACCTGGGATGGGAATTTAATCGTTCGGGCCTGGTCCTGGTCTTTAACGACCATTGCCTTATAACCGGACCAGCCTACAATGCCGCGTACCTCCGGATGTTCGGGGTCGCCTACTATGACCACCGGCATATCCTGACGCACCAGCTCTTGTACGGTTGTTTGTACTTTACGCACAAACGGACAGGTGGTATCGATGACCTCCAGCCCTTTTGCTTCGGCCTGTCTGAGCACCTCCGGGGCAACCCCGTGGGAGCGAATGATTAGCGTCCCCGGTCCGGACACACTATCCAGGTCATCAACATTGATTAACCCTTCCCGGGATAATAAGTCGGTTACCTGCCGGTTATGAATGATTGGTCCCAAAGTATAAAGCGGTTGGACAGGATTCTTTAAACACTGCCGGGCCATTTCCACGGCCCGCTTTACTCCAAAGCAAAAACCGGCTTTGGAGGCCACCTTTACTTTCAATAAGTTCACCGCAATTTAACACATTATTTTTCGGCTAGTGTCAGCAATCGGCCTATTTCTTCCATTGCCTGCCGGCTGACCGATTCCATTTCGGTTCTGGAGACCTTACTCCGGTTGGGAGTGTCAAAATATAACGGTTTGCCAAACACAACTTTGACCTGGCCCCAAAAACCTTTTGTGCCGCTGACGGCTACCGGCAACAAGGGGACACCCCCTTTTAATGCCAACATGGCGGCTCCCTGATGGGGGTTTAATAAATCGCCTGTCTTACTCCGCGTACCCTCGGGGAATATACCTACTACCTTCCCGCCTTTAAGCAGATCCAAAGCTTTTTTAATTGAATCGCGCCCGCCGCCGTTTCTTTGCACGGGGAAAGCGCCAAAATTTTTTATAATCCAAGCCAATACCGGGATGTGAAACAGTTCCTCTTTAGCCATAAAATAAATTCTTCTGTTAATGGCGCAGCCGATTACCACTGGATCCCAGTAACTAACATGATTAGAGATTAATAGCATGCCCTGGCCGGGCGGCAAATAGGAATCGCCAATAATTTTCCAGCGCCTAATGAGCAAAAGCACTAGGCGGCAAATGAACTTAGCCACTATATAAAGCATCACTGCCTACCTCCCGAAACACTGGCCTGCATAATTTCAATGACCTGGTCGGCGCTTAAATCGGAACAATTGATGATTTTAGCGTCCGGAGCCGGTTTCAGAGGCGCCCATGATCTGTTGCTGTCAATTTCATCCCGGTGCTTGATATCTTCGATTACTTCAGTCAGCTCTATGTCATAGCCCTTTTGTTTAAGTTCCTGATGCCTGCGGCGGGCTCTTTCTTCTATGGAGGCGGTCAGAAAAAATTTGACCTTGGCGTCCGGCAGCACATAAGTGCCGATATCCCGGCCTTCCATTACCACACCGCCTTGGGAGGCCATTTCCCTTTGC
>WQUS01000339.1 GCA_009781965.1 Bacillota bacterium
CAAATCGAGCAGGCCATGCCTCTGCTGGAATACCGGTTAAAACAGGCCTTGGCCAAGCACGGCGACAGCCCTTTTCAAAAGGAAGCGGTGCTGGCGGAGATGCTGCCCGTGCTGGCTGCTATGCACAGCGAACTGGAAAGAACAGAGGGCATCAAACTGGTGGCGGCCAGCCTGCTGACAGGTTATCATGTGATTGCCGAAGAATTTACGAGATTTTTCACTCAACAACGAAAAAAATGGACAAAATCGGATAATATTACTAATAATAAGCATAATATTACTAATCGGGAAGCTACTGACTTTGGAGTCAGGGCCGAATTGGGCCTGCTGAAGCTGATGCTTGAAGATACCGGCAGGTTAAGTCAGGTAGCCGGCCTGCTGCCGGGTAATTTCTTTGTCAATCAGTTTTGTCATGGCATTTATAATAAAGTTTTAGAGTTGATGGGCCATGCCCATTTTAGCCTATCTATTTTGCTTGACTATTTGGAAGAAGATGAACAGCAGCGATTGGGGGCTCTGTTAATGGAGCCGTTCCCCGGTGATGATATAGACGCCATCCTGGCCGATTATATTGGGGCCATTAAAAAGCGGGCGCTGATGCAATCGCGCAGTAGTTTACAAGCGGTGCTGGCGGATACTGAAAAATCGGGCGACCGGGAAGAGACGACGCGTATTTTGCGTCAGATTAGCTCCATCGACAGGACATTGAAAGGAGGGGAAATGTGCCATGCTGGAAGGCCAGAATAAGAGCGAGCTCATCAAAGACGTGAGAGATTTGATTGAAAAGGGCAGGAAACAAGGCGTTCTCACTTACCATGAGGTAATGGACAGCCTCCAGAGTGTGGATTTAACGCCGGAGCAAATTGATGAGGTATATGAAAAATTGGCCGGATTGGGTATTGAAGTTACTCCTGAAGCCCAAAATATTGATGAGGTTGAAGGCACGTCCCTGGAAGATGCCGGCACCGAGGAGGTCGACGTTGACTTAACCGTCCCGGAGGGCGTTGGTATAGATGATCCGGTACGCATGTATTTAAAGGAAATCGGCAGAGTGCCGCTCCTGACCTCGGAAGAAGAAATTAATCTGGCTAAAAGGATGGAGCGGGGCGACGAAGAGGCTAAACGCCGTCTGGCGGAAGCCAACTTGCGCTTAGTGGTGAGCATTGCCAAGCGTTATGTGGGCCGGGGCATGCTTTTCCTGGATTTGATTCAGGAAGGCAATCTGGGCTTGATTAAAGCGGTGGAGAAATTTGATTTTCGCAAGGGCTTTAAGTTCAGCACCTATGCCACCTGGTGGATCCGTCAGGCCATTACCAGAGCCATTGCCGACCAGGCCCGTACGATCCGTATTCCGGTGCATATGGTGGAAACCATCAATAAGCTGATTCGGGTCAGCCGGCAATTGCTGCAGGAACTGGGCCGCGATCCGCTGCCGGAAGAAGTGGCCCAGGAAATGGGTATATCCGAGGATAAGGTGCGGGAAATCTTAAAAATTGCCCAGGAACCTGTTTCACTGGAGACGCCGATTGGTGAGGAAGAGGATTCCCACTTGGGCGACTTTATTGAAGACCATGACGCCCGTGCGCCCGCCGAGGAAGCGTCCTTTACGCTGCTGCGGGAACAATTGGACGAAGTGCTCGAGACTTTAACCGATCGGGAGCAGAAAGTATTGAGACTGCGTTTCGGTCTGGACGACGGCAGGGCCAGGACCCTGGAGGAAGTGGGTCAGAAATTTGGCGTCACCCGGGAACGGATCCGTCAGATTGAGGCCAAAACGCTCCGCAAACTGCGTCACCCCAGCCGGAGCAAAAAGCTTAAGGACTACTTGGATTAATATATATTAAAAGGTTTTGTCTTGACCATGGGCCCAACCTATTGTATAATGGTTTTTGCAGCGTTCCTCGATAGCTCAACGGTAGAGCATCCGGCTGTTAACCGGAGGGTTGCTGGTTCGAATCCAGCTCGGGGAGCCAATCCCCGGGCCCATAGCTCAATGGTAGAGCATCCGGCTCATAACCGGCTGGTTCTAGGTTCGAATCCTAGTGGGCCCACCACTGATTCGAAGCTCAAAAAATCAAAAGGCCCCATGGTCAAGTGGCCTAAGACACCGCCCTTTCACGGCGGTAACCCGGGTTCGAATCCCGGTGGGGTCACCAACGGGAGCATAGCTCAGCTGGGAGAGCGCCTGCCTTACAAGCAGGATGTCAGCGGTTCAAGCCCGTTTGCTCCCACCATCACAACACAAATGCGAACTCTTCTTTGCCGGGGGATGTTCGCATTTGTGTTTTCGCTTTAAAAGGTGCTGAGAAGGTGATCGGTAATGAAAACCTGTATCGTGATTTATAACCCGAACAGCGGCAAGGTTTTGCGGGCTAAGTTTCTGCGGGAGTATCAGGCTGTTCTGGCCCAATACGGTTATCAGGCCAGAATAATTGGTACCGAATACCGTGGCCACGCGAAAGAAATAGCCACTCATCTTCAGCCGGTTGATTTAGTGATCTCGATGGGCGGCGACGGTACTTTTAACGAAGTTATGACCGGCAATCTGGCGCGCGTGAAACCTTTGGTATTGGCCCATATTCCGGTGGGCACGACTAATGATGTCGGGGTCATGTTTGGTTATGGCAAAGACCTGAAACAAAACCTGCTTGATTTACTTGATGGCGTCGTCAGGGGGATGGATATCGGCCTGATTAACGGCCATCCTTTTGTTTATGTGGCCGGTTTCGGTAAATTCATGCAGATATCTTACGAAACGCCCGGCAAGCTAAAAAAGACTTACGGCCAGGCGGCGTATTTCCTGGAGGGCGTTAAGGATTTTTTCCGTCCGACTAAATTATACAAGCTTACCTATGGCGTTAATGGCATTGAAAAGCAGGGCTATTATTCTTTTATGCTGATTTCTAACGCTAATCGCATTGCCGGCATTGATAATTTTTATAAAGACGTTAAACTGGACGACGGCCAGTTTGAAGTTTTATTTTGTAATTTTCGCAAAGCTATTGATATTATTAGGACTCTGGGGCTTTTGGCGGTTACTGACGCCAGTAAAATATCGGGTGTGGAATTCTATAAAACCAATCGCATTGAGATCGCCTTTGATGCATATCCCAGGAAAGCCTGGTGTGTTGACGGTGAGAAACTTGAGCGGGCAGTTTTGAAATATGAGATTAGCAATGTGCGCAATGTGCAAGTGATGTTGCCCAGAAAAAACATTAACAAAATTTTCTTAAAGGGGCTGGAATAAGTTATTGCTTTCCCAGCCGCCAACAGACTACAGAGAGATTACACTATTGTTTCCTGCCCCGGTTTGAGTACCTCTACCGATACTCCGGGCGCCTTTTCGGCCGCCAGCTTGACAAAATCATCGGCATTTTGCACCAAGGCGGGGAAAGTGCCGTAATGAATCGGGATCACTTTGGCCGGTTTGAGCAAACCGGCGCTGTAAGCCGCTTGCAGCGGGTCCATCGTATACAGGCTGCCGATGGGCAAGAGAGCCACAGCTAAAGGATAAATGCGCCCCAACAGTTCCATACTGGCAAAAATACCTGTGTCGCCGGCATGGTAAATATGCTTGCCGTCCTCTAAGGTGACAATATAACCGACGGCAGCGCCGGCGCCGGCGGAGTGAAAGGCCTGGGTCATGGTTATTTTGATCCCCGCCACGTCCACCTGGCCGCCGATATTCATTCCCAGCGTTTTTTCAGCGGCGACCCCTGATTTTTCTACCTCAGCCATCAGTTCAGGCTGGCCGGCCACCATGGCTCCGGTGGCTCGGACCAGATCGGGCACATCGGCGCCCAGATGATCAAAATGATCATGGGTAATTAAAATAACATCGGCTTTGCTGAGCGCTTCTTTTTTAACCGGACAACTGGGATTACCGCTAATCCAAGGGTCAATTAAGACTACCCGGCCGCCGGCGCTGGTAATTTGACAGGCCGCATGGCCCAGCCACTTCACACTATTGGGCATCTGATCAGCTCCTCGCTCTAAATAGAATTATCATTTATCATAACCTTTCTCGAATTATTTGGCAATTATTTTCAACTTGTAAGGCAGATATAAGAAATGATTGATAAACTGCAGGCCGTATTTTATAATTAGAGGTAATATTTTGTTAATTGTAGCCGAAAAAATTTATTGACCGGACTGGAGGAGTAAAATGCCCGTTACGGACTTATTAGCGCGTAATGCCAGGTTATACGGTTCCGAAAAATGTCTGACCGAAATTAATATGGATCTCCAGGAAAAACATGACGTTGCCTGGCTGGAGTATGAACTGATTGAAAACAGCCCGGCCGGAGAATACCGGCGGGAGATGACTTGGGCCGTGTTTGAGGAAAAAGCCAATCGCATGGCTAATTTATTGCTGCAAAGAGGGATAAAAAAGGGAGACCGGGTAGCGATATTGTTAATGAACTGTCTGGAATGGCTGCCGATTTATTTTGGCATTTTAAAAACCGGCGCCATTGCCGTCCCTTTAAATTTTCGGTATACGGCCGAGGAAATTAAGTACTGCCTTGATTTATGCACAACCAATGCGGTAATCTTCGGGCCCGAATTTGTGGATCGGATGGAAGCAATTTATGAGCAGCTGCCGAGCGTTAAAACGCTTCTTTTTGCGGGAGAGAATCGTCCTCTCTTTGCCGAAAGTTACGATCGTCTTACGGCAAACTGTTCTTCGGGACCTCCTCCGGTGGCACTTGACGACGAAGACGATGCGGTGATTTATTTTTCGTCGGGCACCACAGGATTTCCCAAGGCTATTTTGCATACCCACAGCAGCTTGCTTTCGGCTTGCGCTACCGAAGCGAATCATCACGGCCAAAACCGTGACGACAACTTTTTATGTATTCCGCCTCTTTATCATACCGGCGCTAAGATGCACTGGTTTGGCAGTTTATGGTCCGGAAGCAAGGCTGTATTGCTGCGGGGCGTTAAGCCGGAATGGATACTGAAAGCGGTGGCGGAAGAGAAAATTACTATTGTCTGGCTGTTGGTGCCTTGGGCTCAGGATATTTTGGACGCTATTGAACGGGGCGAGGTAAAGTTAGATGATTATGATCTTTCCAGCTGGCGGCTGATGCATATTGGCGCTCAGCCTGTGCCGCCCAGCTTAATCCGCCGCTGGAAAAAGTATTTTCCCAGCCACCTTTATGATACCAATTACGGTTTAAGTGAATCCATCGGGCCCGGATGCGTGCATTTAGCGGTGGAGAATATTCATAAAGTCGGCGCGATCGGTATTCCCGGCTATCGTTGGGAAGCGCGGATTGTTGCCGATGACGGGCAGCTAACAGCCAGGGGAGAGGTAGGAGAATTAATTGTCAGGGGGCCCGGAGTTATGAAATGCTATTATCATGACCCGGAAGCCACCGCGGCGGTACTGAAAGATGGCTGGCTGTTTACCGGAGATATGGCCAGAATGGATGAAGACGGTTTTATCTATTTAGTCGATCGGAAAAAAGATGTTATTATCAGCGGCGGTGAAAATATCTACCCGGTGCAAATAGAAGACTTTTTACGGGTTCATGACGCTATTAAGGATGTAGCGGTGATTGGATTGCCGGATCAGCGTTTGGGGGAAATAACAGCTGCTATTATAGAGCTGAAGCCGGAAGCTAATTGCGCCGAAGAAGAAATAATGGCGTTTTGCGCCTCTTTACCCCGCTATAAACGACCGAAAAAAATTATTTTTGACCGGGTACCACGCAATCCGACCGGTAAAATTGAAAAACCTTTGTTAAGGGAGAAATATGGCGCTATGCATTTAGTGGCTGCTCAAACGGATAATTAAATTTATGATCAGCATAGCGCAAACAGCAAAGATAAGCTTAGGTGGGTTAAGCAATGGCCAATATATTTGATAAGCTGCTGGGTTTGTTCAAGACAGCGGATAAACAGCAGGCGGCTGAAAAGGAAAATACAACCAAAGTAAGTTACACCCCTGACAATCCAGCGCGGATTTATAAGCATGGTTTTCATCCGCTCAGAAAAGTTTTCTTATGGGGCTGGGATGACGACAATAATCCCGGTTTTCTGGTGCTGTACGGGCAGCATCAATTTGCCGGCGCAAGGGGCCGGGATAATCTACTGGAAGAAAAGGTGTTATATACGGATTACATGATTTTTAGGGGGCAGGGAGGCCATTTCCCTTCCTTTGCGGCGGTGAAGATTTTAGACCGCTATGATTATTCCAGCCGTAAGCGGACCAGGAAAATGTATTATACAAAAGACGCCAAAAATTATTGGACCACTAAAGGCAAAGAGTTAACCGCATTTAAGTCCTTTAAAGAAGGCGACGCCATATCCTGGCCCTATTTTCAGCCGCTGAGCCACGCGGACTGTGTGCGTTACCTGGAGGCAAGGAAAATGCGGTTTGAAAATTTTAGACCGGCCCAAACGCCAATGGATGTACTGCGCCTGGATGAACAGCTTGCGCCATACTATGAGACCATCTGTACGATTTTCGGCAACCCGAATCTCTTTTTGCGCAAAAAACATTTACGGGCTCTGCTCCTGTCCAATCCCCCGCCGGCCCTTTATCAGCTTTTTTTAAATATCGGCAGCAACGAGCTGATAGCCGGGTTGTTTTTGGAACTGGCCCGGCAGCATAATGATGTGCTGCTGAATGAAGCAAAAGCAATCATCGGGCAGGACGGGCAGGAGATCAAGTGGGTCGAGGGCAGTTATCTGGCCGGGTTAAAAAGATGCGCCGCCTTATATGTCAACGCTTTTGCCCAGGAGGCAAGGGCGCAAAGGATTGATTTCCTCCGCCGGAACCTGCATACGGATCGGATTGTTTTAAACGTCAACCATTTTAAAGGGGCCATTCAAGAGGCGGCAGTGTACGGTTTGCCGGAGCTGCTTGGCCAAAGCGCTTATTATACGGACAGCCCCAGGCTGGCCAAATATTATCGCGAAAACGGCCGCAATAAGGCGCTGGTGTATTTTAGACGCTACCTGCGCCGGATATTTGATGGCTACGCTGAAAATGACGAAGACAAATTTGTGACCGCGCTGCAGGTGTTGTTTACCAGCTATACCGCAAGCGATTATGTCAGTAGATTCAAAGAAAACTTTCAGGAGAATTATTTTATCAAACATTATTTGTATTACGATTTTCGGGAGCAGGCGCCTGACGGGTGGTATGAAAAATATGCCTGGAAGAGCACGGACCAGCTGATGAAGCTGGAAGGCAATTATGCCTTCAGGCCGGAGCTTTGGGGCCGCCATGTGGATACGGTGGTTGATATTCTGGCCCGGGCCAAGGTGCCGGTGATCATAAAAGCCTTTTATTATCTTTTAAAAGCGGCTGCCCCTATGGAACAGCTCAGGGACGAATTGAGCTACGCAAGAATTTTGCCGGTGCTTTCGTCTCCTTATCTGCCGGTGGCGGAGCTGTTTAAAGAACTGCTGACGCAAAAATTAGCTCTGGAGAATGAATTTGACGCCGCTGTGATGCTCCAGTTAATTAATTGCTCCCTGCCGGAGGTGCGTGAAATGGCCATGCAATATTTTGCGCGCACCGGCGGCAGGTTTTCTGTGGCCGGATTGGTGTCCTTTATCTTTACTCCCGGCCTCGCCGATTGGCAGGACCTGTACCGGCAGAGCATTGCCGCCTTCGACGCACAGGAATACGCGTTGTTTTGGCAGACTGTCCTCGGCAGCCTGAGCAGCGGTCAATCAATACCGGCAGATAGTTTGGCTTTCCTGGAGGAAACGCTCTTTGCTCAGCCGCTGCAAGCCCTAAAAACTTTGTTGACGTCTCTGGTGCTCAGCGATAGCGCTGCGCAAAGCGCGGCCAAGCAGAGCCACCCTATGCACCCGATGGTGGCTCTGGTGCAGGCCATTAAAACAGACACTTTGCCGGCTGAGGCAGCGATAACCGGGATGCTGGCCACCGGAACGGCGCCGCTGATTAATCTATTGGTACAGCTGCTGACAGAGAGACAAGACTTGTTGGCGGCCCGGTTGGCTACTGTTTTGCTGCTGCTGGAGTCAAATGTGGCGGCCTTAAACGAACTGGCCAAAACAGTCTTTGTCCGGCTGCCGAAAGAGGAACAGCTTAAGCTCCATGCCTTGATTATTGACTCTCCCGAGCCTAAGGTTTATGAATACGGCCTGCAAAAGCTGGATGAAATTTACGAGCAGCCAGGCGGGGTAATCCCGGCCGAACTGCTGGTCCATATGCTGGAGCATCCGGCTAGTGCGGTCAAAGCATATATCGCCGATAAGTTGACAGACATCATTAAAACCATGGGTCAGGGGAACAAAGAACTGTTTATGTATTACGCGAAAACCCTTTTGTTATTACCCAACCGGATCTCCGCGGCCAAAGATACCGTCTATGAGGTGCTGCCGCTTTTTGTGGCCGCCCATGGGGATCAGCAGCCTGCAGTGGAGGCGCTGCTGCTTGATATCGGCGGCTCAAATATTATTCTGGACGCCGAGCGGGCACTGGTGGCACTGGTCAGAATCAGGAAAGGGGCGGCTTAATTTGCAGGTCCAATATCAATACGCAAGCCCGTCCAGGTTTGTCCGGCAGGACGAGCGAATCACTTTGGCCATGAGTCCGGATCTAAGCCGGGAGGAACAGGTATCTTTCCGGGGGAAATTAAAAAATCCGCTGGTATTTAGGGACGCCATGCTCATGCTTAGGGAAATTATTGTTTCCAACGCCCAACAAAAAAAGAAAGAGCGAGTGGCCTTTTTTCAATGGCTGCAGGGGGAAATTGCCCGGCGGATGCAGGAGCATGAAAAGTTTTTGCCCGGGCTGAGAGCAGAGCTGCAAAATGAGATTGACCAATTGCTGCGGGAATCAGCCGGCAAAGACGCGGCCATTGCCGAGCTGATGCAGAGCAGAAAAGCCCTGCAGGCGGAAATTGATCAGTATGACGCCTGGCATGATTACAACCAACTGGAGAGGAAATTCTGGCAGTTCATCCGGGAGCGGGACCAAAATTTATGGTTCGTGCTGGACCCGGTAATTACCGTTCATCCGGATCAGGTTTCTTTTGAAGCTTTTTCCATTGATGAGTCGATATACGGCTGTTTGGCAATTGCGCTGGATGAGTTTGAAATGAGTCAGGAACCGCTCCTGGGCACCACCAATATCGACTTTTCG
>WQUS01000340.1 GCA_009781965.1 Bacillota bacterium
TGGCTGATAAAGAGCTCCGTCACGCTTATAAACACACATTGGTAAGAATGTCTGGCACAAAAAGCCTTAAACTCGGCCAACAGGCAGACAAAATCATCCGGAGCGCAGACGGGATCCCCGTTGACCACCACCACGCCGCCGACCTCGCCGTAAGCCACTACGCCGTCTACTTCCTGGCCAAAGTAAAGGTGCTTATCATCCTCCAGCGTCAAGTAGGCAGTGGGGTTTTGGCCGTATTTTTTCACCAGCCCATGGGCGCGCGCTTTTTCCACTTTGGTAATTCTCTTGTCAATGATGGCGGAACGTAGTACTAATATAACACAAGCGGCGGCGCATAGCCAAACAAAGCAAAAAACAAACCATTCATAAGCGGGAAAGCCGCTGTTTTCCCCAAAGAGTATGCCAATGGTATTGCCTAAGCTTTCCCCCAGCGATACCGGTTTGCCGATATGGGCGCTTAAATTGGCCCGCCCGATCACCGCGTTAAAAAGCACGGTCAACAGGCCGAGAACGGCCAGAAAAATAGCCTGTTTGAGGGATAGCTTATTTGACGGCCGCCGGAAACCGCTTTGGCAGAGCAACAACACCGATAAAGCATAGATCTCACAGACAATAATCGGGATGTTCATAAAATGATTGTGGAACACAAAATGCATTAACAGACTGATGGACAATAAAAAAACACACAGCATCCAGGCCAGCTGTTTACGGCCAAAAAGGTTCCAGGCGATTAGCAATAACAGCAGGGAAAACAGGCGTTGGACAAAACGGTTGATTTCGATGTAGTTATATAAAAGATGATTCAGTTTGGGCAATTGGAAAAAAGAGACGGCAAAAATCATCACCGCCACGGCAATCACGACGGCGATAGCGCTGTCAGTCAGATATGTTTTAATTATTACCGCTTTAGAGTTGGTGTTGATGCTCGGTCCCTCCGTTTTAAGTCTTGCCTGGTAACTGTAACGGCCCGAGTAGTTACGTTAGCGCTCAGTGTTTATTGAACCTCAAAGTTCAGGTACGCCAAACCGTTAACCGTAAGCGATTTCTCGGCGAGTATGAGCGCACGGTTAACGGTTTGGCGTGCCGCTCGATGCTGAACAGTAACGTAGAACAGTAACATAGTTACCCCGCTTGGGCTTGATTTTTCCGGCAGGCAGGATTTTTGCACGGCGGGGTACAATTATTCAGAGGGAGGGAATACGACCATGACTGAAAAAAAGGAAAAGGTTTTTTCTCAGCCTGTCCGCATTATCATGGCTACCGCGCTGTGGGCGGCATTGCTGTGGTTTTTATCCTTTGGGCATCCGACTATGGCGCCGATAACCAAAGCCATATTTATTGTTTTTGTAGTCCCCACCAGTTTGGTGGAATGGTATAAATACAGAGGCCTGATCCGTGAAGAAAAAGCCTCGGCAATAAAGGTGGCCGGGATGATTGTGTTTGCTTTAATTTGGTATTTTTTTCTGCAGTAGTTTATTAATTACACCAGCAGATTATGGGCAACAGCCGCGGCGGCGAAAGCCACCACAAGACTAACCACCAGCCAGACCATATCCCGTTTGACCCGTTTGGCTACTGTTTTTTCGTCTCTGTTATCAAAGGGCGTGTTAACTTCAATTTTGGTTTTAGTTGCCATGAGCAATCTACCTCCATGATGTTATTTATTTTATTTGTTACGGCCATTGTACCGGTACGGTTACTTTATCCTGCTCACTGTGATCTTTTGGATTGACCCCAAAAACCTCCAGAACCCCTTGCCCTTTGGCCGGCAGGTTGAACTTCAGGCTGGTCTCAAAATCGCCTCTGCCCGGGGCGGCTGCCGCTGCTTTCGCGGTGCCTTGGGCCAGCACTTTACCGTTACTGTCCAATAGGTGAATCTGTACTGTGCCTGCAGGTACTCTGGCACTGCCTCTGACGAGCAGGGGAACCCCCACCGCCTGATTCTCGGATGGGTGGGTGACCCAAATAGCCGGTTCATACACCTGGGTCAGATCTCTGGTGAAAGGCTGTTCGTAGAGACCGACATGCCCCCACCAATCCATGACGGGACCTGCCGTGCCGCCTTCAACCTGGAAAGCTACTTTGTCGATGTTGGGAAACTCAGTCAGTGTGTCAGTCACGCTTTCGATTGCCAGTTCCTCACCGTCGGCGCCTACCTCCGGGTTGTTTAAGACCTCTGGGCTGAAATTAACGGTGGCCAGACCTTTTTCTACCGTGACGCCCAGTACTTTAGTATCTTTAGGGAAGATACTTTTCGGATCGCTAATCAGTTTTTCCACCGCAGACAAAGGTAAATCGCCTGTTTGCTGGACCAGCCTTTCCTCCCGCACCAGGTAAGCCTCATCAGTGGTAACCTTGACAAAATACATGTTCAGGCCAATGGCCGGAGAGTTTTGGGCGCCGTTGCCGTTTTGCCCGGTGTTATTTGCGGGGCCGGGGCCGTTTTGCTGCTGGCGGTTAACTGAACAGCCTGAAAAAAGCACCAGCAAGATTAATAAGATCAACAAACATTTCGGGAGCGCCCTTCCGGCAGTCGGTATATTCAATAGGACTCACTTCCTTATGATGCATATCTAACAGTATAACATTAATAGAGATGATTTTCCATAGCCGCGGAGCAGCGGTATACTCGATGTTCGAAGTTCGATGTTCGAAGTTCGAGACTATATGCAGTATTTGTTAGTACCCGTAGCCCAGGCCCGTAAAGCTATTAACCGTAAGCGATTTCTCGAAGAGTATGAGCGCACGGTTAATAACTTTACGGGCCGGATGGTGCTGAACAGTAACGAAACCTTTGCTCCGGGCCAGTATAACAAAAAAGGCGCGCTTTTTCAATTCCTTTTCGCGCGCGCTTTATAGGGTTAATTAGGGTTAATTAAGGTAATTGAAGTTTTAATTTGTGCCGGACTGGTTTTAATCATACGGGATGTAACTGTGGTGAGCAGTTTCTTTGCCGTTGGAATAAAATTCCAGATTTTTCATGGCCGCTTTGATCCGGTTGGCAAAGAAGCCGGAAAAGATGCTGATTATGACCAGGATACCCATAATGACATAGAAAACGTTCCAGTATTGATCCAAGAGTTTTCCTCCTCCTCAAGAGACAGCTTTTTATTAATTTACCATCATTGCCGCCAATAAGTCAACCGGTATGCCATAGTTTACATTCGTTGGGGCAGCTGGGGCGTTACTGGTCAGACCCTGTGTTTGTTAGTGCCCGTAGCCCAGGCCCGTAAAGTTATTAACCGTAAGCGATTTCTCGAAGAGTATGAGCGCACGGTTAATAACTTTACGGGCCGGCTCGATGCGAAAGCAG
>WQUS01000341.1 GCA_009781965.1 Bacillota bacterium
TGTTTTCAGAACCACATTTTTTACACTCTGGCATAATAGTCCACCCACTATCGTTTTAGCTATTATACCATATATCTATATATTATACAACGCTCTCAATTTTTTATTTTAGGAGGTAAGCACTGTGAAGAAAATTACCCTTTTCCTTTTGTTATTTCTGTGCCTGTTTCTTACTTCGTGTGGGGAAAAAACCGTAACGCCCGAGACGCGTTCGTTTGCGGAAGCCCATGACGGGTTTGCCACTAAACTAACTAAACAGTTAAACGATAAAAACGAAATCCCGGCGTCGCCAAAGGGCGTGTTTAACCTTGATGATTACCAAACTAAGGCCGGAAAACTGGCCGCTTATGTGTCCTGCGATCCAGGAGACGGACAAAAACATCCGCTGATTATATGGGTAATCGGCGGATGGGGCTATGGGATAAGTGATTATTTCTGGTCTTATCCTGACTGGGCAGATGACCAGACCGCTTCCGGTTTTAGAGAAGCCGGTATACTGATGATGTATCCGTCTTTCCGTGGGGCAAACGGCAATCCCGGGTACTATGAAACGTTATTTGGAGAAATTGACGATATAGCCGCTGCTTATGAATATGCTGCAAAACTTCCCTATGTTGATCCGAACCGCGTATATTTAGGCGGTCACAGCACAGGGGGCACCCGGGTGCTCCTGGCATCCGAATACACCGATAAATTCCGAGCCGTATTTTCTTTTGGCCCGGTGGACGAGATAAAAAATCACAACAAGTCGCAGTTTACATTTGATTTAAACAACCCGGAAGAAGCCAAGCTGCGTTCACCAATCTACTGGCTTAGCGATATTAAATCCCCCACCTTTGTAATTGAAGGAGCAGATGGCAACTTAGATTGCCTCCGTAACATGGAAAAGGCGACCCAAAACAAAAACATCCACTTCTTTAAGGTGAACGGCACAGATCATTATGGCACTTTAGCTCCGATAACCAGACTGCTTGCCGCAAAAATCCTCAAAGACACCGGCGCTAAGGTAAACATTACATTAAGCCAGCAAGAATTGCAGGAGGCAATGAAGCAGCCTCCAATAACGCCAATGCCTATTATGACCCCGTTTTCAGATCAGGAACTGGGCGTAAGTTTTCTTCTCCCCGCAATATGGCAAGAGGGCCGCGATGAGAACGGCACTTATTTTTCTTCGTCATACGATGGCGAGAATTTCTGGGATAGATCAATTATGTCTGTCGATGTGTATTCCTCCGACAGCGATAATACCTACGGCAGTATCGTAAGCGAAATGAATAAAGCCGGTTTCAAAGGCGGCCAAGACGTTATCGGCGGACAGCCGGGGTATAAGGCGGAGTTGCTGGAAGATAAAAAATTCTATCGGACGGCTATTGCCCAAAAAGGCGGCAAAACTTTTCTGTTTACCTTTGAGGTCAAGCCTGATTACCAAAAGCCTGCGGACATTATGTTTCAGAAGATCATCGGCAGTATCGCTTTTGAATGAAGCCAGTCGTAACATCTGTAACTTCTGCAAAGTCACAATTAATTACTCCACACTCCCGGAGCGATTGCCGCCCGGGAGTGCGTTATTTTGAGAAGAGACAAAAGTTTGCGAGGAGATAAAAATCATTTCTGCGATGAACTGACAAAGCATAAATATTCCATTATAATTAAATTAGTTAGCAAAGTCTTGCGGCAGCACAATGTACCCTGGAAAGTGCAATTATGCCAATAGCGTAAAGAAAAGTAAGTACCTTTATTAACGGGAGGGATTAAAAGTGTCTAAAATAAACGTAACAATGGCTACCCTTGAAAACCACAATCACATTGTGGGTGATATTGAGCGCGGCGTGAAAGTCTACAACGACGGCGGGGTGAAGTTTGAGGAACGTGAGGCGAATCATTTTTGGGCGCATGTCCCTCATCAAGATGGTCATAAAGCGGTGGTGGTCACATTTTCGCGGGATGGTCAGGAGCTTGAAAATCATTACTGTCATTGCACAGCCGGTGTCAAAGATCCGCCGGTATGCCGCCATGTGGTGGCGGCGGTGCTCGCGATCCAGGGCGGCATAGTCGATTCCAAGCTTGTCCTCGGTAAAACAGCGACCGTCAGCGCCACGGTTAACCACAGTGTTACCGCGAAAACAGTGGGCAGCGGAAGCCTTGACGTATTCGCCACGCCGATGATGATTGCGCTTATGGAGCAGGCTGCTTGCCGATGTCTTGAAAATTGCCTGGAGGAGGGTCAGACTTCGGTCGGTACGGATATCAATGTTCAGCATACCGCCGCCAGTCTGCTCGGTGCGGAGATAACCGCTACGGCTGCCATAGCGCATATCTCCGGGCGCAAGATAGAATTCACGGTAACCGCCAGCGCCGGCGCCGGCCAGATCGGCAGCGGCAACCATACCCGCGTCATTGTTGATGCCGAACGGTTTATGAAGAAAGCCGGCTCGCGCAAATAAAAATACGGGATCTTGTGAGTGCAGGCGGATTGCTTTACTGCCAGCAGCGGCATTATTGGACAAGGCTGCAAAAACATACATTACCATTTAACTGGGAACCGGCTTGTTTTTATGGTATGCAGGTCTTATAATGTGAAATGACAGCATGGTAATGACAAAAAGGGAGGTTGTTTTAATTGCGTAAAGTACTAGTATTGGTAATTGCCTTGTTGATTTCATTGACTTTAGCGCCGGCGGCATTTGCTAATTCCGGCAGAACTGTGACCTATTTTAATAACGGCAACAGCGGCTGGTTTAGCAGTGGCCAACAGGGGTATTATTGGTATGGCTTTGATTTCTCAAGGATGTTTAGAAATGCAAACTATCTGGATAATGGTTATTCCCGTGGCGGTGATTTAGTTCGCTATACTGTGAATGGCAAGACATATTACTATTATTATTGGAACGATGATAGTTATGGGTATCATCATTCCAGGTAAAATATTTTTTAGTTATGCTTAGACGTGCTGTAAATACTAAACCCCGGCGGAGTACTCCGCCGGGGTTTAGTATTTACAGCTGAAAGCAAATGTAATTAAATATAGGAAGAAAATTGCTTTATTATTCATTTGCCAGCCGCTCATAGCTTAGGGTAGAGGATGGCTTGGCGCTCATGCCGTGGCCGCACAATGATCCCTGGCCGTGCCCAGGTAGACTTCCAGGTAATCCGGCAGTGGCCCCAAAATTTTGTACAGGCTGTTGTAGAGGTTTTCCACCTGTTCGTTCAGAATTTCTTCTCCCCGGGGGTGCTGATTTGCTCAAAGTACAACAATCTTTGTTACGTGGTATACGTATCAGCCTTAGAACGATGCTGGTTGTGCTGTTCA
>WQUS01000342.1 GCA_009781965.1 Bacillota bacterium
TTGTGGAGCGAACCCGGCATTTCCGTAGGAAATGCAAGTGAGCGAAACGTCTTTTGCCGCAAAGGCCGAAACGAAAATTTCCTATATCGAAAGAAGTCTAATGGTAAAGTTGCACGCGGGGCGCGCAAACGGATACATAGTCAACATGCTTTAGGAAAGTTTGTTGATTATGTTTCCGTTTGCGCTTTTTTGCGTGATTCGGGTAGTTATCGCAATTCCGGAGTATAACCAGGATGTGTCTGCCGTAAAGAAAAAACAGTATCAAACATCAAATTTGCTGTATTACACATTTTTTCAAAAAGCCTCCTATGTGATGTATAAGTTTTTCTATTTTAGCCAAAATAAGCCTGTAAGTCATTCTTTGCGGCTCATCATAAATTGCATTGTGCAAAATACGCTGACGCGGCTTGCCGCAGCAGGTTTTTTGCCAAACGTCCACGGGCCGCCACTAAACGGAAGGAGAGTCCTTATGGCAAACTTAAGTCAAAGTGAGGTAAATTCAATCCGAGAAGTTGTAATGGCGCACCAAACTATGGCCTGCAAGCTAAGCCAGTACGCCAATGACTGTAACGACACACACGTAAAGCAGATGTTTACCAAAGCGTCCCAGGACGCACGTAACAGCGCCCAAAATCTGATTCAAATGTTATAAGGAGGTTACATCATGCAGGAAAAGGATATGGTATTAGACGTACTGAGCGGCACAAAGGCCAGCATAGCCAATTATGCAAAGGTCATTTGCGAAACCGGCGACCAGAAACTGCGCCAAACCTACCAGCAAATGCGTGACAGCGACGAAAAATTTCAATATGACCTGTATCAGGTTGCCTCGCAAAAAGGCTATTATGTAGACTGCCCCACGGCCAACCAGCAGGAGAGCAGCCAGCTGAAATCCACGCTGACGCAATCCTCCGTCTCCACCCAGGGCGCCGGCCCCACCCCCGTAATGGCGTAGTAAAAAATATGCATAAAAATATGGAAAACTATGTATAACCAGTGGAAAACCGGTAATACTACAAATATGGACGTTATTTCCCCCAATATGGTCAATGCAATTGAATTTCATTGACGATAATAACTTCCATACCGTTTCTGTTTTCCCCGACGGAAACCATGCAAATTGTTCCGGAAGGCATTCCGGCCGTTAGCTAAACATCTTTTGTGTGTGCAGCAAAACATGAGCCTTTGCCAGGCGCAAACCGGGCGGGCAGTTAACGGGTTTTCCTTGTGAAAACAACAGCCTATATATTCGGCAGATTATTTTCACCGAATATATCGCCAATAAACCCGGTTTATTGGCAAAACAATTCTTCCCCTTATTGTTTTACGCCCTGCCAAAAGCAGGGTGTACATATATCTACCTAGCTCGCTTGGGTATTTTTTGCCCGGGGACGCACAGCATAGCGCCCCCGGGGATACAATGTGAAACGCTCTACCAAAGCTCCGCCAACCCATCCGCCATGGTGTTGGCCTTTTTAATGGCACGGCGGCTTCCCTTTACCATGCGGCGGCGGGTCTTATTGTCGGATATGGCGTAAGACATTGCCACCACGCCTACAAGCCCGCCAATCATAACGCCTGTCGTAAATTTGCTCATGTTGTCATCTCCTCTTTATACGAATTCAAAACATAGCGGTTTTATACTATTCTGCAGTTATCTTCTGCCGAATATATAGTATGGTAGATATTGCGGCCGTGTATACCCATTAATACAAACGAGATGCGGATTTGTAAAAAACCTTGAATTTTGGCTGATTATCAAATATAATTAAATATATTTATTTTGTACCGTGGGACTGTGCCGGGTAAACACGGTGCAGTATTTAGGTCTTACCCCAAAAGTGGCGAAGCCGCTTTTGGGGGGCCGCGTCAGCGGCGGTTTCCGCCTGTTAAGGTGGAAATAAGCCCTATGAGCGGCTGTGCTACGCGAATGAGCGAATAAATCAATAAACTTAAAAAGGCGGTGCAAGGTTTGTGAGCGGTTTTTCTCAAAAACCTTGCACGTAATCCGGTTAAAATTACGCGCAAAGCGCGTGATTTCAACCGGATCGGCTTTTTGAGTTTGACCTGTTTATATTTTATGAAGAGGGGAGGATACGTTTACGAAACTTTTGCTATTGTATGATAACGTGAGCAGAAATTTTAACGAAATTGATATTCCTAAAGCATTACAGGAAGTAGCCGAAAAAACAAAATACAATGTATCTGCCATACAGTTAAACAGTGAGGAAATGCGTCCATGCTATGGTTGTAATGGCTGCTGGATAAAAACACCCGGTATATGTGTCATTACAAATGATTGTATAAACGATATTTCACGGGAATATATTCAGGCGGACGTAGTTGTGCTTTTGTCTGAAATTACGTATGGTGGATTTAGCACTGATATAAAAGTATTAATTGATAGAAACATTTCGCATGCGTTGCCATTTTTTACAACACATGACAGCGAAATGCATCATCCGAAACGTTATGAGCATTACCCCCGCCGGATCGCTTTTGGCTATGGGAATGTGACGGAACATGAAAAAAAAACATTCTTTGAACTGGCAAGACGAAACACGCATGGATTGCCGCCTGAAAATCTGCTTACCATTACCGTCGCAAATTTCGATGAACTGCAAAACGCGCTGATAGATTTTCAAGCATTTTTAACGCGGGGGACATCAATATGAAAAAAATTATCGCAATCAATGGAAGCCCCAAAGGAGATAACAGTATATCGGCCATGCTAATCAATCAAATATCAAAAGAAATAAATATAGAAATGAAAACATTAAAAGCGATTAAATATTGGAACAGTCCTATGAATGCCGCCGATATTTCAGAAATTTTACTGGCGGATACGCTGTTGATTGTTTTTCCATTATACGTCGATGCGTTACCGGCTTCGCTCATAAAAATGTTAAAACTTATCGAAACAGAACTTGCAAAGCATAAGCAGCAGAAAAAGATAAAAGTTTTCGCCGTTTGCAACTGCGGTTTATATGAAGCACAGCAAAATAGCGTTGCGCTTGATATAGTACAAAACTTTTGTGTTCGCACAGGGCTTTTATGGTGTTATGGCATTGGAATCGGCTGCGGCGGTATTTTGACAAACAAGAATCTTAAATGGGGTTTTATGCGAAACACGATGAGAGCCTTGCAGGATATTGGATCGGCAATCAAAAACGATACCGAATGTAATTCAGGGGAAAATACCTTTATCAACCCCAAGATGCCGCGCTTATTTTACAGCATAGGCGGAACGATGGGTTGGCTTCAGCAAGCAAAGAGGAATGGCGTAG
>WQUS01000343.1 GCA_009781965.1 Bacillota bacterium
TTAACCGTGCGCTCATACTCTTCGAGAAATCGCTTACGGTTAATAACTTTACGGGCCTGGGCTACGGGTACTAACAAACACAGGGTCTGACCAGTAACTAGTTTATGCCACTTATACGAACAATAGCCGTACAAAGGTTGATCAATCAGCCTAAAAAGCATATAATAAGTTTAAAAGATGCAAAGGGGATTAGGCGATGAACGAGACCAAAGCAGTAAGCGACGTCAGATTAACCATCCGCGTTGATAAGAGCTTGAAGGAACAGGCCGAAATACTGTTTGAACGCCTGGGCATGAATATGACTACCGCGCTCAACGTGTTTTTGCGTAAAGCGGTTGCCGAATCGGCCATCCCTTTTCCTGTCAGCACCAGTAAAAACACCGGCTTTGGGCCCGGCTACACTGCCGCTGGTATTACAGAGGCTTTTACCGACGCGGTACAAAACGGCATTGTGGCAAGTAAGCGGCAAGGGTTTCCGGTGGCCCGCTATGATGCGGACAAAAAACAAGCCTATTTAGAAACAGCCGACGGAGCGTGGGAATATATTAATGAGTAAGTACTCCCGTCAGCCTGTCGTTCTGGTCTTCGCCGGTCCGAACGGTTCCGGGAAAACAACGGTGACCAGAAGCCTGGCGGTTTTTGGCACTTACATTAACGCGGATGATTTAAAAGCGGAGTATGGGCTGACTGATCTTGAAGCCGCCCGGCAGGCGGACGCTTTGCGCCGCGCCTTGCTTGCCAAGGGGGCGGACTTTTCTTTTGAGACAGTTTTGTCTACCGAACGGAATTTGCTTTTGCTGCGGCAGGCAAAAGCGCGCGGTTATGAGGTGCAATGCATCTATGTGCTGACCTGGGATGAAAATATTAATGTTGCCCGGGTTAGGGCGCGTTACGCGGCCGGCGGCCATGCTGTCCCGGAGGATAAAATCCGCGCCCGTTATCACCGGGCGCTGGCTCTTTTGCCACAGCTGGTTCAGGTTTGTGATAAGATGCTGGTTTATGACAATTCTGTTCAGCCGGTTTTGCTTTTCAGCAAAGAATGGACCGAGGCGGAGTTTTTCCCTCATGCTTATTGGCCCACACCGGCGTTACGGAAACTGCTGGGTTGGCAGTAATATTCGCCCGGAGGCCCGCAAGGCCAATAACCGTTCCGGTTATATCGTTTCGGTTATATTAGGTACCCTAAGCTGTTTGGGGGTGGAAGAAAATATTTTTTTTTAAAAAAACGCCGCGGGCCAAAGCCGGAGCCATGAAACTGGTGGCTGGTTTGGGCAATCCGGGGCCGCAGTATGCCGCCACCAGGCATAACGTGGGCTTTATGGCGGTAGATTTAATAGCGGAACATTTAAAGCTGCGGATTGACCGCTCCTTTAAACGCGCTCTGGTGGGGCAAGGGAATTATCAGGAGTGGAAAGTGCTGCTGGCCAAGCCGCAAACTTTCATGAACCTCAGCGGCGAAGCGGTGTCTGATTTGCTGCGCTGGTACAAATTGACGCCGGCGGATTTAATCGTGATCTACGACGACCTGGATCTGGCCCCGGGCCGGCTAAGGGTGCGGGCCAATGGCGGTACCGGGGGGCACCGGGGGTTGGCCTCCATCACCGCTATGTTGGGTACCGGTGATTTTGCCCGGATTCGCCTGGGGATTGGCCGTCCGCCTGTGCCCGGGCCGGCGGTGCCCGATTGGGTGTTAACCAGGCCCGCTCCCGCCGAAGAAGAGGCGATTAAACAAACTCTGGCCCTGACGCCGGAGGTGCTGTGGGAGATCATCGCCAAGGGTCCCGAATCCGCCATGAATCGGTTCAACGGCGCTATGCCGGTATAATACCGGCGCCTGGCGTTAATAATATAACCAGGTGATGATGATGTCCGAGTCAACGAGCGCGAAAAGAATTTACCGGATTTGCGATTGCTGCGATACTATTTACAGTGTCACGGACTTGACTGCCAATATGGCGGAAGGTATAATGGATCAAGAACCTGAAATTGGAAATGATGTATACGTGACCGGTATTTGTGACGACTGCCGGAGCGAGATGTACGGTTCCGTGGGCGGACTTATACAGCCATACCGGTTACATTAAGCGTAAATCTTTAAAACGGAGCTTTAGTCTGGGCGCAGCTAAAGCTCTTTTTGTGATGTTTTTTTGACTTCCGGTTTATGGGGGCGACGGGATTAATGCGGGGATTACTGAAAAATATAAGCGATACGCCGGAATATTTAAGCCTGCTGAAGGCATTTGAGGCCGGCCGCTGTCCGCAGCAGGTTTTTGGTTTGACCGGAGCCCAGCGCAATCTGCTGGTGGCTGCGCTGGCGGACCGGGCCTTTCCCGTGTTGCTGGTGGTTACGGCGGGCGAGGCGGAGGCCGGCCAGGTCTATGATGATCTCGCGTCATTGCTGCCCGGAGTGCAAATCGAGCAGTTTCCGGTTTACGAACTGCTGCCTTACTATGTGCTGGCCCACGGTAAGGAAGTGTTATCCGGCCGTTTGCGGGTGCTGGAAAGTCTTTGCGCCCCGGCCGACCCGCCGCAGCCAATGATTGTGGTGGCGCCGGTGGAGGCGCTGCTGCGCAGGCTCAGCCCGCCTGAAGTTTTCAGCTCTATGCGGCTGGAGCTGAGCCTGGGGGACCGTTTGGCGCCCGGTGAGCTGGCCGCCCGCTTAGTGGCCATGGGCTTTGAACGGACGGAACTGGTGGAAAGCCCCGGCCATTTCAGCACCAGGGGCGGTATTGTGGACCTGTACCCGCTTACCGGGCAACTGCCTGTGCGGCTGGAGTTTTTTGACGACGAAGTGGACTCCATACGCTATTTTGAGGTTGGTTCCCAGCGCTCCGGCGAAAAATTGAACCGGCTGGTGGTATTCCCCGCCCGCGAATTTGTGCCCGCCGGGGAAACCTGGCCCCTGGGGCAAGGGGCGGTCAGAGCGGAATACCGGATGCAGCAGCGGAAGCTGACCAGGGCCGGTGATCCCGCGGCGCTGAACTTTTTTGAAGAGCATTTCGGCCGGCTGACGGAAATGCTGAACGACGGCGTCTATTTCCCCGGCCTGGAACTGTTTCTGCCTTACTTTTACCCCCGCCCGGTCAGCCTGCTGGATTACCTGCCTGCTACGGCGCCGGTTTTTCTGTATGAGCCGGGTAAGGTGCGGGAAACTGTCCAGGCGATCCAGCGGGAACGGACCGAAGCCTACGCCGATCTCCTTACCGGCGGTAAGGTGTTGCCCGGTCAGAGCAAGGGGTATCTGGACTGGGAGGATTTGCTCGGCGGCCTGGCCCCCAAGCCGGCG
>WQUS01000344.1 GCA_009781965.1 Bacillota bacterium
TGTTTACCGGACCTTTACCGGCGGCGCCGCTGCAGGCGAGGACTGTGCTCCGGACCCCCTTTACCTGGCCCGCCGTCACGATGAGCCACCCCTGTTCAGAGTGCTGCTGCAGGTGATCCTGGCTTTCGCCGGCATTATCGGGGGCGCGAAACTGTTTGTCGGCGGTATCGAACACCTGTCTGCCGGTTTGGGCGCTTCGCCCCTTTTAATTGCGCTGCTTGTAGCCCCGGTGGCTACGGAGATGCCGGAGAAACTTAACAGTATCATTTGGCTTTCCCAACGGAAGGATACTTTGGCGATTGGCAATATCACCGGCGCCATGGTGTTCCAAAGCTCCATTATCCCGGCTGTCGGTATCGCCCTGACTCCTTGGCAGCTCAGCCCGGTGGCGCTGCTGAGCGCTGTTCTGGCTCTGGCTTCGGCCTTGCTGATCTATCTGCTGATTCGTTGGTGCGGTTATTTGAACAGTTGGGTGATCTTTTGCAGCGGCGGGTTATTTTATGCCGGTTACGTGCTGGCTATAGCGATGGGATGGATTATCTAGGAGGTGCTGGTTTTGCAGCCTAGCGAGAAAATCGCCGCGTTGGGATTAACCATTCCGCCGGCGCCGCGCCCGGTGGCGGCTTATGTGCCGGGCGTACTGGTGGATGGTTTGGCGTACATATCCGGTCAGTTGCCTTTAGTGGACGGCGAACTGAAGTATGCCGGCCGGGTGGGTGATGAACGGACTGCGGAGGAAGGCTATGCCGCCGCGCGGATTTGTGTTTTAAACTGTCTGGCGGTGGCCGCCGAGCTGGCCGGCGGTATCGACCGGATTCGGCAGGTGGTTAAGGTTACCGGATTCGTCAGCAGCGCCCCCGGGTTTACCGGCCAAGCGGGGGTGCTGAACGGCGCCTCCGAATTATTGGGGGAAATTTTCGGTGCGGCCGGCCAACATGCCCGGGCCGCCGTAGGCGTGGTTGAGTTACCTTTGGGCGCCGCCGTGGAAGTGGAGATGATTGTAAAAATATAATTTTCCCCGGCGCCGAAAAAAGACGATAAATGTGCTAAAATATAATGGTGTGAAATAAGTGGATAAAATGGCAGGATAAAAAGCCGCCCGTCGCCCGTCGGGATCGGCATTGGGATCACAATTTTGGAGTGGTTATATTGAATAAAGGTTATCGCGCTTCGCACAGACCTTGGGTTTTGTTTCTGTTGCTGCTGGTCGGCGCTTTAGCCGGCAGCGCGCTTAATGACACTTTGGCTAAATTGCTGCCGTTGCTGTCTTCCACCGGTAATATTGGTTTGAAGCCGGTAACCTTGGATTTGCATTTTATGCAGTTGACCGTTGGTTTGCTGGTGAATCTGGGCCCGCTTACCGTGGTGGGCTTAATCATCGGCTATCTGGTTTACCGCCGGGTGTGAGCAAGTTTTAATTTGTAAAACAAGTGCGGCCAGGCCATGGGGGATAAGGGTAAAATTGCCTAAAATCTATTTGGCTTCTTCATCGCCACGCAGGCGTGACATCTTGAATTTAATCCGGTTGCCTCATCTGGTGTTGGATATTGACGTGGATGAATCTGTGCCGCCGGCCATGAGCGCGCCGGAACAGGTGGAATTGCTGTCCAGTCGCAAAGCCGCCTATGCTGTCCGCCTGTTGTCCCATGGGCTGGTGATTGCCGCCGACACTGTGGTAGCGCTGGATGGGGAGGTACTGGGCAAACCGGCGGACGAAGCTAAGGCGTTGGGGATGTTGGAGCGGCTGCAGGGACGTACCCATGAGGTTTTTACCGGCGTGACGGTGTGGGATATCGCGGTCGGGCGGGCGGTTACCGGCCATGAGCATACCGAGGTGACGATGCGGGCCGCCGGGCGGGAAGAATTGCTCAAGTATATTGCGACCGGCGAACCGATGGACAAGGCCGGAGCGTATGGGATTCAGGGACTGGGTTCCGTTTTGATCACCGGGATCCGGGGCTGCTACTTCAACGTGATGGGACTGCCTGTGTATAAGCTGACCCGGATGCTCAAGGAGCTGGGTATTGATGTCAGCGAGTACTGGAGGGAATCTTAGGCAAGGGCGGGACCAATACCGGGTCGCCATCAGGGACATGCCTGAGGGGTTGCGTCCCAGGGAAAGGCTTTTAAAGGTCGGAGCGCAGTTTTTATCGGACGTCGAACTATTAGCCATTATGCTGCGTACCGGCAGTGCCGATGCCAGCGCGATTGATCTGGCGGCCGGATTGTTGGGTCATTTTGGCGGGCTCAGACAGCTATTGGATGCTTCTGTCGAGGAATTGAGCGTGTTTAAGGGCGTTGGGCCGGCTAAAGTGGCTCAGATTAAAGCCGCACTGGAGTTGGGCCGGCGGATTGCCATGAGCACAGCCTTGGAGAAGCCGGCGATTAAGTCGCCGGAGAACGCCGCCGCTTTGGTGATGGAGGAAATGCGTCATCTGGATCGGGAACATTTTTGGGCCTTGCTTTTAAATACGAAAAACCAGGTGTTGGCCAAAGAAGTAATTTCCATTGGGACGCTGAACTTTTCAGCGATTCATCCGCGGGAATTGTTTAAAGCGGCTATTAAGCGCAGCGCCGCCGGGGTAATTCTGGTGCACAACCACCCCAGCGGGGATCCGGCGCCCAGCCGCCAGGATATTGAGGCTACCGCCAGATTGGTGGAGGCGGGAAACATTATCGGGATTGAAGTCTTAGATCATCTGGTTGTGGGGGATAATAAATTCATTAGTTTTAAAGCCCAGGGGTTGTTGTAAACGAGTGATTGTTGTAAACAAGTGATTAATGTAGAGAGAGGTGCCGATAGATGCGGTTTTCGATTTTTTCCAAAGATATGGGCATTGACTTGGGAACCGCCAATTCTTTGGTTTATGTGAAGGGCCGGGGGATAGTGCTGCGGGAACCGTCGGTAGTGGCCATTCAACGGGATAACGACCATGTGCTGGCGGTGGGGGAAGAGGCCAAGCAGATGATTGGCCGTACCCCGGGCAATATTGTGGCCATTCGCCCCATGAAGGACGGAGTGATTGCCGACTTTGACGTGACCCAGAGCATGATCAGGTATTTTATTAACAAGGCCTTGCGCAAAGGGTCCTTTTTGATCAGACCCCGGGTGGTCGTTTCGGTGCCTTCGGGGGTTACCGCGGTGGAGGAACGGGCAGTGCGCGAAGCGGCGCTGCAAGCCGGCGCCCGTGAAGCTTATCTGATTGAGGAACCCATGGCGGCGTCTATTGGGGCCGGATTGCCGGTACATGAGCCAACGGGGAATATGATTGTGGATATCGGCGGCGGTACCACCGAAGTGGCGGTTATTTCGCTGGGTGGGATTGTCAACAGCCGTTCGATCCGGATTGCCGGGGATGAAATGGATGAAGCGATTATCCAGCATGTTAAAAAGGCTTACAACCTGATGATTGGCGAACGCACCGCCGAGGAAATTAAAATTGAAATTGGCACCGCTTATCCGCTGGAAGAAGTCGAGACCTATGAGATCAGGGGCCGGGACTTGATTAGCGGTTTGCCCAAAACAATTGAGATTACCTCGGAGGAAATACACAAAGCTCTCTTCGAGCCGGTATCCAGCATCCTGGAAGCGATCAAAAACACTTTGGAAATAACCCCGCCTGAGCTGGCGGCGGATATTATGGATCGAGGCATTGTGATGGCCGGCGGCGGTTCGCTGCTGCGCAGCCTGGACCGGCTGGTCAGCGAGCAAACGGGTATGCCGGTACATATGGCCGAAGCTCCGTTGCTGGCCGTGGCTTACGGCACCGGGCGGGTGCTGGAGAATATTGATATCCTGCGTAAAGTGCTGATTCATCCCAGAAGATTGGCTTAATTGGCTTAATAGATTACTGTTCTCGCGTTACTGTTTAGCATCGAGCGGCACGCAAAACCGTTAACCGTGCGCTCATGCTCTCCGAGAAATCGCTTACGGTTAACGGTTTTGCGTACCGTATTCACTTTGAGTATTACTGTTACTGTTCCGTTACTGTTTAGCATCGCTGAAACACCTGCGCCGGAGGAAGGTGACCGTTACGTGTCCGGCCTGTCTACGGGAAAAAAACTGTTATTATTAGGTCTTTTGCTGGTGGTGGTCGTGACCGCCCTGCGTTATTCCGTGGGCGGCATGGGGCGGTTTAGTCCGCTGGCTTCCTCGCTGCGGGACATTTTGTCTCCGATCCAGAGGGGCATGATGATTGCCGGGCGGGAGCTGGGCGACTTTATTGCCACGCCCGGCAGATTGATTGGCTTAACCAAACGTTATCAACAGCTGGAGGAACAGAACAGTCAGCTGGAGAGCCAGTTGCTGCAGTTTAAAGAAATCAGCGAAGAAAACAGCAGGCTAAAAGGAATGCTTGATTTCAGCACGAACATGGCGTCCCAAATGACCACCAAGGCCGCCGCGGTAACCGGGCGGGATTATGGCAACTGGTTGGGCACGATTACCATTAATAAAGGCGCCGCCCAGGGCATCAACAGCAATATGGCCGTGATTACGCCCGCGGGGCTGGTAGGCCGGGTGACCAGGGTGTCCAAGAATACCGCGGAAGTGCTTTTAATTACCGATTCCCGCAGCGGGGTGGGCAGTATGGTACAGGAGACCCGTGCTCCGGGTATTGTGGAAGGAGTCTCCGGAGGCAAGGGCAGTTTAGTGGTGGTGAATATCCCGCCGGATTTGACGCCCAGCCCTGGCGATCGAGTGATTACTTCCGGCTTGGACGGCAGTATCTTTCCCAAAGGTATTCCCATCGGCACAGTGCGGAATGTGCGCAAAGACGAAGCGGGATTGTTTAAAATGGCTGATGTTGAGCCCTACGTTGATTTTAACCGGCTGGAGGAAGTGCTCGTAGTTACTTCTCTTACACTGAAAACGCCCTGATGCCGGAGGTGTTTCGATGCGTGCCCTTTATTTCCCGGTGTTGGTGCTGGGGTTTGTATTATTGCAGTTCACGGCACTGAACTTTATTGCCATCAACGGCGTTAAGCCAGATTTAGTGCTGATACTGGTGATTTTAAACGGCTTCTTTCTTGGTACCAGGGAGGGAGCCTTTTGGGGTTTTATAGGCGGCATATTGCAGGACCTGATTGGCGGCGGTTATTTTGGCCTTTACGCGCTCACTGGCATGGCGGCCGGTTACCTGGGCGGTTTGGCCGAGGGACGCTTGTACCGCGAAAGCCGTTTAATTGGCGCCGGTTTGGTCGGGGCTTGTACTTTTGGCGCGCAGCTGTTGTTTTATCTGCTGCTGTTGCTGCTGAATGTGCGGGTGTCTCTGTTGCACGCGCTGACCGGGGTTATCGGGCCGGTTTCTGTTTACAATGCGCTGGTGGCGCTTATTTGTTATGGACTCTTTTATCGATTGCGCCGTTCGGGACTGCTTGGCGACGGATATTTTTAAAGGAAAGCGGGAAGTGTATGAAACGCAAGCAACTGGAAATAAGGACCAGATATGTTTTGGCCGGCGTGGCGCTGGTTTTTATTATTTTGTTGACCAGAATCAGTTTTCTCCAGTTGGTTCAGACGGAACAGTACCGCACCTTAGCCCGCAACAATTATATTCGGCTGGTGCCGATTTTCGCCCCCCGGGGCGAGATTTTCGACCGCAACGGCGCCAAAATAGTGGCCAACCGGCCTATTTACACTGTCTCCATTAACGTACTCAATGTCAAAGGGACTACCTACGAGGTGACGTTGGAGCGGATTGGCGCCGATACGGTGCGGATGGCCGAGCAAATGGCCCCCATTCTGGCCCGGGATCCGGAGTACCTGCGTTTGGCCGGCGGAGGGGTTAAGGCAGACGGTGAACCGGCTGCCAATGCCAAACTGATTGCGGAACAAATTAAAACTTTGGTCGCGAAGCATAAAACAGAGCTGGAAAATGGCCGGCCTCTTGTTTTGGCGGCAATTTACAATCCCGATGTGGCCGCCTTATTAACCGGGCAGCCATGGGACGCCTACGGTATCCGGGTGGATAAACAGACTGATATGTTGAGCCGGCTGGTGGCTTTGCTGTTTCCCAAAGGGGTGTTCGAAGAAAAGAGCCTTTATCAGGCAGAGCGGCGGATCAGAGATGACATTCGGGGTAAAAAAGCCTATGAATCGCTGCTGGTGGCCGAAGATGTGCCGATGGAAACAGTGATGGAGCTGCAGGAAAGACAGTTGGAACTGCCCGGGGTGGTGGTGGATGTGCAGCCGATCCGCGATTACCCGGACGGGCAGCTGTTGGGCCACGTCCTGGGTTATGTGCAGAATATTAAATCGGAGCAGTATGAGAAACACAAAGACGAAGGCTATCTGATGAACGATTTGTACGGTCAGAATGGTTTGGAGATCATGTTTGAAAATGAGCTGCGGGGGGAGCATGGCGCCAGGCAGGTGGAGGTGGATGCTTACAATAATCCGGTGCGGGAACTGGGGTTTAAACAACCGGTGCCGGGTAACGACCTGGTGCTGACCGTGGACGCCCAGCTGCAGCAGGCGGCGGAAAAAGCATTGGCCGAAGGAGTGCAGCGGGTCCAAAAGTCCGGTTATCCACTGGCTAAGGGAGGCGCCGCGGTAGTATTGGATGTCAATACCGGAGCGGTGCTGGCCATGGCCAGTTACCCCTCTTACAACCCGGGAGTGTTTGCCAATTTAACCACTGTCAAGTGGCAGGAACTGCAGGACTCCGGCGCGCTGCTCAACCGGGCGATCTCATTATACCCGCCCGGTTCCACCTTTAAGATGGCTACCCTGGCCGCTGTTTTGGAGAACAATGTGGTGGATCCCACCTACAGGATGGCTGATCCCGGCTATTTCACCCTGGGCAGGCGTTACAATGACTGGCAGGCGGGCGGCCATGGTTATGTGGATGCGCGGGGGGCGCTCCAGCATTCCTGCGACACTTATTTCTGGCGCTATGGGCTCGCGGCCGGGCAGGAAGCCATTGGCAAATACGCCACTGAGTTCGGCTTGGGTCAGCTGACCGGTATTGGCCTGCCCGGCGAAATGGCCGGTTCGGTGCCCAGCCCGGAGCACAAGTATGAGTTGGTTAAAAGCATGTTGATTAGCTATAATGCCGATTTTGCCGCCGTGCGTGATTATAACAGCCAAATCAAGGCAGTAGAACAAAAATTGGCGGAGGCCGGCAATGACGCCGCGGCGAAGATTCAGCTGAACCAGGAAAAAAATGATCTGCAAACCAAACGGGATACGGAGTTGAATAAGCAGCTGGAAAAACACGCCTGGGATTTGCAGTGGCAGTCTTACGACACTTTAAATATGGCCATTGGCCAGGGCGATAACTGGTATACTCCGCTGCAGTTGGCTGATTATGTGGCGGCGGTCGCCAACGGGGGCACCCTTTATCAACCTTATCTGGTGGAGCGGGTGGTGGCGCCCAATGGCAATGTAGTTAAAGAATTTGCCAAAACTGTCCGCAATACTGTGGAGCTAAAACCGGAAAACCTGAAGATTATCCAGGAAGGGATGCATTTGGTGACCCTGCCGCCGGCCGGTACGGCCGCCGGTGTATTTGCGGGGTTTAAAGAATCGGCGGCGGCAAAAACCGGCACTGCCGAGGTTTTTAACGCCAAAGGCGTAAAAATAGGCAACCATGCGGCCTTTGTCGCTTATGCGCCCTATGAAAAGCCCGAGGTGGCGGTGGCTGTATTTATTGAATTTGGCCAGGCCGGCAGCGGTTATGCCGGCCCGGTAGGCCGTAAAATATTGGACGCCTATTTTGCGGAGGCGGCTAAGAACCCTTTGCCCGCCGGGCAAACCGGGCAGGTTAATAACAATGGCCAGGTTGCCGGGGGGCAACCAACCGGCCAGGAACAGCTTTCCGACGCTGCCCCGTCTTTGGTGTGGTCTGATTTGACTGAGCAGTCCACCGCAGCGCCGGCCGGTGCGGACGAGCGTTTCCGCTATTACGAACACCGGCTGGAACAGTGGCAGACCGCCCAAAAGGCCGCCTGGCAGGCTGCCCAGAAGGCTGCTGCTCAGAGGGCCGCGCAAAAAGCAGCCGCTGCCGCCCCACCGCCGGCCAGTGCAACCGGGCCCGAGCCGCCGGCCGCCGCGCCCCAAGGGGGACAGCAGGGGCAGCCGGAACCGCCGGCGGGAAACGCGCCGCCACCGGCAGCCGAAACAGCGCCCCCGGCGAACAACCAGCCGCCGGCAGCAAACGGAGCGGAACCACAGCAGCAGCAACCAAAGCCGCTGCAGCAATCACAACCACAGACAAAACCACAACAACAACAGCCACAGTCACAGCAACAGCAACAGCCACATTTACTGCCACCACAGCCACAGCAAACACAGCAACAGTAACAACCTAAGCCACACGGATCACCGTCGCCGGCGCCCGCGGTTATTCAATAATCGGGCAGGCACGGCAATTGTTTTATGCTTTTACACTATTTTTACACTTAGGAAGTGCCCCGGCCATATATGGCCGTGGAAACTACTTCGGGGCACAGAGAACTAAATTCTTTTCCATATTTTAAAAGGGGAAGCGGCAAGGTGTGCAATAGGCGCCTTGCCGCTTCCCTTTAAAAATATTATTAAAAATTTACATTAGGGTGTTTCTTTTTTAAGCCCCAAAAGGGTTTAAATATATTAAATGGATGTTTAAGCGGCCGCTTATACAGAGTAACCCATCTTCCTATTTGACTAACATTACTGAACCATAATCCAAAGTAATCCGAGGTGAAAACAGCATGACCTTTTTAAACCACGCCAAATACAAATACCTGATTCTGATTCCCTTAATCTTTCTCATCCTAAACGCGGTTTACTACCGCTACATGATGGCGGAAATCAATAACAAGCTGTTGCAAGAGAAATTCAATCAAGTTGCCGCCGATGTGGATATCCTAGGCCAGTCCATTACCGAATTTGTGAACACGGATCATGACTGGGGCGTGTATGATTACGCGGATAAAGTAAGCAACTTAACGACAGCCATTGGCGCTTTACCTCATACTGTTGCCGAAGTGTACCAACAAACCGGGGACGGCCTGATCATGCTGTCCCAAAAGACAACCGATACAGAAGAACGCTCATTTGATCCCAGGCGTTACCA
>WQUS01000345.1 GCA_009781965.1 Bacillota bacterium
TTTCACGTTATGAGCATAATTTGCGGCGTTTTTGCCGCAAATTATGTGAATATGATCAAAGTTCGATGAACGCCCTTTGTTCATCGAACTCACGTTAATAATAATGTTTTGGGAAGATGAATTACATATGAAAAAAGCAGTCTTGGCGTTTTTGCTCGTATTCGCCATGATAATGGGAACTACGACCGTATACGCTAGTGTTTCATCCGGCAAGAAATTAGAGATTGACTAATACCATTGCTTGTTTTTTCAAACGATCGCAACTACAAATACTTGCCGGATGTGACGCTAGTAGCGTAGCGTGAATTTGAGCGAATACCAAATTAAAACGGTTCAGAGAGCGCTGAACTTCTTGAATTTCAGGGATGACGCCGGCAATAAGCTTGCCGTTGACGGCATATGGGGCCCGAAATCAAAAGAAGCCGCTAAAAAATACATAAAAGCTACGGGTATTTCATTAAGCACAGACAACGCTGTCAATATATTCTCCGGCACAAAACTGGCCGTGATGAATGTACAGGCAGCTTTGGTATACTCAAAATTCCTGAGCGGCCCGGACGCTGTTAACGGTGACGCCAACCCGGATACGATTGCTGCGTTAAAAAAATTTCAAGCTAAACATAATTTGTCGCCTGACGGCATTTGCGAGCCGTTGACCAGAAAGGCCATTATGAGTTACTCCCCGGAGCCAAAGTCTATTTAAACTATTAACACGGGCGCGGCTCAGGGGTTTAATTAAACTAAAGACAAGGAGGTCTTGTTATGCAAGATTTATATGAGCCGCCGGGCTAGGCGGTCTGGCGTTGGATTTTGAGGATATCTAAGGATTTCTTCTTTCAACGCCAGACTCCTATTGAGTCGAATTAATTGAATGGTGTCTTTAAGCTTTCGAGAGGAGAAATTTAATGAAAAAATTTCTTTTAAGCCTTATACTTGCGGTTACTATGTTGACAGGAATACTCCCAGCCACAACAGTATCGGCAGCTACTGCTGTTTGGCCGACTTTGAGCCAAAATTCTTCTGGAGAAGAAGTACGGGCTTTGCAGTATTTGCTTAAAAGTGCCGGTAAATATTCGGCAACACCTAATGCAAGTTTCGATTCTGCTACAAAAACGGCTGTTATAAACTACCAAGCAGCAAATAATCTTAGTCAAAACGGAGTTGTCGATACAGCAACATGGACTGCCCTTACCAACAAAATAGTTAAAAAAGGCAGTATTGACTCAAATGCAGTATACGCTATTCAATATTTGCTGAACAAAAAGTTTGGGTTTTCATCAATAGCATTAGATGGGGTTTTTGGCGTTGCAACAAAAGCTACCGTACATAGATTTCAAGTTGCGATCAGTCAAACCCCGAGCATTTCTACAAACGACGGAATAGTTGGGCCTATTACCTGGAAAAACCTCATAGGCATTTCCAAAACCAGTGCGTCTATATCAGCTTGGTGGTATGTTTATGTGGAATTGCCATCAAACCGGGATAACCTAGGGAAACTGTACCTTTATGACAGCACAGGAGGATCATTGCTCTCTTCGGCGCTTGATTGTAAAGGCAAGGGGGCCACCGGCACAGCTGATTGGCTAACTGTAAATTCGAATACGCCCCTTGGATGTTTTAAAGGGGATTTGTCAGCAGCAGCAGAGCCTCCATCATCTAGTTATGGTCTGTATCGAGTAGTTAAGCTTGATGACGGCGACATAAATGGTGTTGCACCTGGCAGATCAGGTATATGGATACATAGTCATGCGGCAAGTGACGCTATAGAAAGTGACAACACACATGGGTGTCTACTCCTTAGGTCTACCGGTCATAAGATTCTCGCGGATGCCTTAGCAAATACGGGAATGACAAGAGGGTTTGTGATTATTTGCGAGTGATAACTGAAGTGTGAAATAGTATTGAGACGTATATTGCTGAATTGAAGATTAATTTTTTAACAGCTTTTGAAGTTAAAACTGCATTGCGAATCGTATGGGTTGGACGAGCTGATGATAAAATGGGTTCGCATTAGCTCACCTATGAAAATTATTACAAATAGGGAGGTATTTTATCATGAAAAAAATGAGAGATTTAGCCGTTTGTTTATCCATTATTCTTGCTTTTAGCATTATACCAGCTTTATCTGTATCTGCCAACGTATACACCGGCAACGCCGTATACGCGGCGCAGTATTTGCTTCAAAATGCCGGGTATAATCCTGGTGTTATTGACGGAGCATATGGGGATAATACCCAAAATGCCATTATAGCATTTCAGTCAGCAAACGGATTGAATCCGTCTGATGGAATAGTAGGCGTTAACACCTGGGCTAAATTAACGGCTGGCGTAACGGTAGGCTCAGGTTCCTCCGGCAATGCCGTATATGCGGCGCAATACTTGCTTTTAAACGCTGGGTATAGCCCCGGTACTATTGACGGAGCATACGGTACAAATACTAAAAATGCTATTATGGCGTTTCAGAGTGCAAAAGGATTGACTCCGTCTGATGGAATAGTAGGCGTCAACACCTGGGCTAAATTAACGGCCGGCGTAACGGTAGGCATTTCAGCTTCCGCTACGTCCAGCACTGTTGTTACTTACTCGCTTAATGCTGATGGCAGTAAATATATAACAACCAACTTCCAGGTCAAGGAGTTTGCCTGCAAAGATGGTACTGACACGATTTTAATTGACACCGCCCTTGCTCAGAGACTTCAAAAAATCCGAGACTATTTTGGAAAATCGGTAACCATAGTCAGCGGATACAGAACCGCTGCTTATAATAGTTCAATAAATGGTGCAAAAGATTCTTATCATATTAAAGGGCAGGCCGCGGACATTAGCATTTCCGGCGTGTCAAGAAGCCAGATCAGGGCGTATGCAAATTCGATAGGTTTATCATGTGAAATCTATAACACCGATAATCCAAACACCGCTGGTTTAACGCAGCACGTAGATACCCGGGATATATCAAGTCCCTATAATTTTCACGAGTAAATAATTTTCATATGGGCACGAGGAATAGACAAAAGGACGTATAAGACGGATGAACGTCCACTTATTTCGCCCCAGAGGGTGGTGAATTAGACCCAGAGGGATTAAAAGCAAATCAGGGAGGAAGCAAATTATGAAAAAAATAAAACCCTTACTTGCACAGTGGACTTATATGGCTAACGAATCCCTTACTTAGGGCCTGCTGAAAATCCACCAATCCTTGAAAATGCTAGCATATCCGGAAGTTTTATGGTATAATAAACCCATAAGGCGGTAAGAAAACAGCGGTTTT
>WQUS01000346.1 GCA_009781965.1 Bacillota bacterium
TATTAACCGTGCGCTCATACTCTTCGAGAAATCGCTTACGGTTAATAACTTTACGGGCCTGGGCTACTGGTACTAACAAACACAGGGTCTGACCAGTAACAAAATATGGTTGCCCTTAAGTTGCTATTAATTGGGGAGGGTTGCTTGTGCCATACCAGGAGCAAATCAAAACGCTGGCCCGCATGATTAAAGAATCCACCAAGACCTTGGCTCTAACCGGGGCCGGGATCAGCACGGAAAGCGGTATTCCTGATTTTCGCACCCCGGGCACCGGGCTCTGGGAAAAAATTGACCCGATTAAAGCAGCCAGTCTGTCGGCATTGCGCCGCGACCCGGCCGCTTTTTACCAAACCAACCTGGAACGCTGGACTGTTTTTCAAAACGCCTCTCCCAACCAAGCCCATTTGGCGCTGGCCCAATTGGAAAAACAGCATTTACTGTTGGGCGTGATTACCCAAAACGTAGACGGACTGCATGTTAAAGCCGGTTCCGCCAAGGTCTGGGAAGTACACGGTCACCTGCGCACAGTCCGCTGCATGGACTGCCGCGCCAGTTATCCTTTTACCCATTTGACGGAAAAATTCAAATCTGGGGAAAACCCGCCGCGCTGTCTGCAATGTTCGGGCATATTGCGGCCGGACATCGTGCTGTTTGAAGATCAGATGAACGAGGACTTTTTTCAGGCCACTCAGGTGATCTCCGGCTGTCAGCTTATGCTGGTGGTTGGCACCAGCCTCACTGTCTATCCGGTAGCCGGTTTGCCTGAAGTAGCCAAACAATTTATCATCATTAACCGCACTCCCACGCCGCTTGATAGTTCCGCCGCCTTGGTGATTAACGAAAGCGCCGGACGGGTGTTTACGGATCTAATGGCGGAGCTGGGTCTGCCTCTGCCGGCGGATAACTAATGAATGAACCGGTCAGCCTGGTGGCCAACAGATTGGAGCAGCAAAGATAATGAGCATAATTATTCTGGCTATCGAAACTTCTTGTGACGAAACCGCGGCGTCCATAGTGGTTGACGGCCGCGTCATCAAATCCAATATTATCTCTTCCCAGGTTGACGTGCACAGCAAATTCGGCGGCGTAGTACCGGAAGTGGCTTCGCGCAAACACTTGGAACTGATTAATGATGTTATCCGGGCCGCTCTGGAAACGGCGGGACTGGGTTTTCAGGACCTGAGCGCCGTGGCGGTTACCTACGGGCCGGGGCTGGTTGGCGCTCTGCTGGTCGGGGTGGCGGCAGCCAAAGCCATTGCCTTCGGACTGGACATTCCCCTATTGGGGGTCAATCATTTGGAAGGCCATGTGTTTGCCAACCTGCTGGTGGAGCCCAACCCGCCATATCCATTAATTTGCCTGGTGGTTTCCGGAGGCCATACGGATTTATTGCTCATGCACGGCCCCGGTCATTACAAATTACTCGGCGCCACCCGGGACGACGCTGCCGGCGAAGCTTTCGACAAAGTAGCCAGGGTGTTGGGCTTAGGCTATCCGGGCGGGCCCCAGGTAGACAAACTCGCCGCAACCGGTAACCCGCAGGCTGTGCCCCTGCCCCGGTCCTACCTGGAAGAGGGCAGTCTTGATTTTAGTTTCAGCGGTCTAAAAACAGCGGTCATCAATTACCTGCACCGGGCACAGCAAAGGGGAGAAGCAGTCAACAGCGCCGATGTGGCGGCCAGTTTCCGTCAGGCCGTGGTTGATGTGCTGGTACATAAAACCTTTGCCGCCGTCAAACTTTGCGCTACCCGCAGCGTCATGCTGGCCGGCGGCGTGGCCGCCAACCAATTGCTGCGGGCAGAATTAGCCGCCCGGGCCGCCGAACAGGGGGTCAAACTCATTCACCCGCCGCCGGAACTTTGTACGGACAATGCCGCTATGATTGCCTGCGCCGCCTATTACAAGTACCGGCGCGGCGATTTTGCGCCTTTATCCCTTAACGCCGCGCCAAGCCTGCCGCTGGGCCAGGACAGTTATTAAGGTAAGGCGGTAAGGTAAAAATGTTATCCACAATTATACCCACAAAATAATCGGTATGATTGTTTAGAGCCACTTCTTGAATGCTTTGGAAGAGCTGCATCGGACCGGCAAAAGTAAAAAAATGATCTGTTTTTATATTTTCATTTTGCTGTACAATAGTCTTATTGTTGAAGATTTACATACACGCTGTTGTGGATTGTGTGGATAAGTCTGTTAATAACTTAATTGCAAAGGGCTTGTCCTGTGGGTGATAATTTGGGCTTGCGAATAACATTTTTTATCAATTTTTCATCAACCGCCGTGTTGTAAAGCTTTATAATTCGACAAAATTCTGCTGACTCACTCAAGTGCGGCGCCAGAAATAATAAAAAAAATGATCGTTCGACATGCCGGCAAAAATTTTTATCATCCTGATTCCGGGGAGGAATTATGATGTCCAAAAACGAATTAAAAAAAGAATTGAGGAAAAGTGTTCTTAGCGCCAGGAATAGGCTTACGGCAGAGGAAATAAAAGATAACAGCCATGCTGTCGGCGATCGTTTTTTAACACTCGAGGCATACCTCCGGGCCAATACGGTAATGGCTTACGTTAACTTCAGCAGCGAGGTGCAAACCGGGACCATCATCAGGGACGCGCTGCACCGAGGTAAAAAGGTAGTTGTGCCCATCACCGACGTAGCCAACAAAAAACTGACTCCTTCACAACTGCTGCACTTTCCCGAGGATCTGATCCCCGGCACTTGGGGGATCCTTGAGCCGCGGCCTGAATGTGTCCGGCCGGTACAGCCGGCGGAAATTGACCTGGTCATCGTGCCCGGCGTCGCTTTCGATACCTCAGGCAACCGCTTAGGGTACGGCGGCGGATTTTACGATCGGTTTCTGCTCCATACCAAACCAGATTGCCTGTACGCCGCTTTAGCCTTTGAGATGCAAATCAGACCCAATGTGTACCCGGGCGAGTATGACCTGCCGGTACATCTGCTGTGCACTGAAAAACGGGTATTGGACTTCCGGAACAATAAATAACTTTTTAAAGCAGTATTTTTTAAGGCAGTAATTTTAAAGCAGTAACTAGAAGAAGGGAGAGGAACAGGTTTGGACGCATGCCAATGCAGTCAGCAAAATGATGACGGGAAAGAAAAAGCATTTGAAGAGTTACTGGCCAAGTATAAGGGGAAGAATGGAGCGTTAATACCTCTGTTACAGGAATCCCAGGATGTTTTCGGTTATTTGTCCGCCGATACCATGAGACGCATCTCCGCTTCCCAAGGGGTGCCCTTTAGTAAA
>WQUS01000347.1 GCA_009781965.1 Bacillota bacterium
TGCCACCGCAATCCGTATATTCCGGCTGCTCCTATCGCGAAGCACCTGCCACAGCACGCCGCGTATGAAGCCGCCTGCCGCGACGATCAGTGTCATCAGGGGTAGATAGCTCCCCGTTGGTTTAATCAGATATCCCATTAAATCGGATAACCCCGCAACTACTGCCCCATATACCGGGCCAAACAAAATGGAGGGCATCATTGAAAAAATGCCCGATAAGCCAACGCTCATACCGTTTTGACCAAAAATAGGTATGTAAAACGAAAAAGCTGTCTTTAACACCAGAGAAATACTCAAGAAAACTGCCGAAATAGTAATACGGCGTACATACAGTGACGATTTTGTCAATTGAACCACCCTTTCTTTGATTTACTATGATTCACTGCCGATGTATGGTTTACACAGGAGTTTATACTATTTCGCAGTTAAAAAGCAGATAAATTTGCGAGAGGTTTTCGCGTGTGGCGAGGGGCGACGAGCACCGCGTACCAAGGGTACGCAAGCAAGAAGCGGCGAAACCACGCATGAAAAGCGCCGCAAAGTTGCCTGCTTTCTTAACAAGAAATAGTATTACCCCAAAAGTGGCGCAGCCGCTTTTGGGGCACCGCGTCAGCGGTGGCTATAAGGGCAAACATTTCATTTTAACCTCCACCCAACAAAAACACCTCCAGTCATGCAGGACAGCTGCACAACTGGAGGCATGGGTTTGCATAATCAATTCTGAAAATATAACGCTCTCTGTTTAAAAACGCGGTAGTATCCCGGTTTTCACGTTTGGGTCGCGGCATTTTTCATTGTTCGAATTGACTGTACCTGTCTCGATTATGCAGCAGCGGGATGCGGACTGTGCACCGTGAGCGCAATGGCTCTTCGTCCTTCTGACAACTCCCCGTTCAGAAGGCACTGTAGTACCGAAGTACAACGCACATAATCCTACTCTGCTTCAAAAAAATATATTGAATATCTCAAAGAGATTATTCAAGCACATTTATTTCCTTCATAATTCACTGCCAAAAAAGCGCCAACTACCTTAGCCCAGGCGGTCGGCACATCATTTATCATGCGGTTTACTCCACTTTGGCAAGTCATTTACTAGACTTCTTTCGTAATTCAAAATTTTCGGTGAGGCCTTAGCGTAAGCGGTGCGGCTTTGCGGAGCGAACCCGGCATTTCCGTAGGAAATGCCAGTGAGCGAAACGTTTTTTGCCGCAAAGGCCGAAACGAAAATTTCCTATATCGAAAGAAGTCTACTATTTGCACTATACCACATAAGATCTTTTTTGGCAATGGGCATCCAGTGGTTCAGCGCGGCCGACGCATGAAGCGGCGGCCTTTCTCAAAAATCTCAGCCGGTTACGCCGGCTTCAAGACTTTTGAGAGCTTTACTGTAGGAAAGTCTGCAACGCTAAGCGTGTGTAATATTTTCATGCGTTGGCCGTAAGCCGCTCAGCGGATTACATGTTCAAGACAAATTTCCGATTTGAATTCTTTTTCTTTTTGTCCATTTGTGTTACAATGGTAACAGCTGCTATATTCTGCCGCTTGCGGCCGAGTGAATTCATTGTAGTGGAGCTTCCGGCCTGGCGGTCGCTTTATATCGTTCAATTCCGCGGTATTGGAAAACACCGGGCAGATGAGGGTAAACCTTTTTGTCATACATAGCGTATATGGCTTAGATGAATATGTTAAAACGCCGATTTGGCCCGCTGAGCCATTCTATATATTCGGAAGATTATTTTTACCGAACACATAATAATTATATCCGGGGTTTTCCAAGGAAAAATTTATATTACGTAACTTTGTATTTTTCCTTTAAACCGGAAGTATACTGAAAATAGCAAAGCAGCAGTGCTGCCTTACATACTGTTATAGTTTTCCGCCGTTACAAAAGGCGAATACCGAGGGGGACGTTAGATGCCAACGATTAATATGCGTTCATGCGCAAACCTGATAAAAGGACAGGGGGTCGGCTCCTGTTTTGACGAACAGGTCCGCCTGGTTTCGGACGGCTTAGGCCCCGGCTTCTCCGTACATGTCAACAGCCGGGTAAAAAGCGATATTATACACTACCACACTGTAAACCCTAATTATTATATAGAACGAATTATCAAAAAACATAAAACCGCCGGCATAGGGTATGTGCACTTCTTACCGGATACCCTGGAAGAAAGTCTGGACCTTCCTTTTATTTTTAAAAAGATGTTTTACCGTTACCTGCTTGGCTTTTATAACAGCATGGATTATCTAGTGACCGTAAACCCCTGCGTCATTCCCAAGCTGCGTGACTACGGCGTGACTAAGCCTAAAATTGTCTATATCCCCAACTTTGTGTCCGAACAAAAATTTTATCCCCAAGAGCCGGAGACGGTAGCCACTACCAAGGTAAAATATGGACTGCCGCTCAACAAGTTCACGGTTATGGGCGCCGGCCAGCTGCAAATCCGCAAGGGTGTGCTTGATTTTGTAAAAACGGCGGAATGTACGCCGGAAGTACAGTTTGTGTGGGCCGGGGGTTTTTCATTCGGTAAAATTACGGACGGTTATGAGCAGATTCGCAAAATCATGGATAACCCGCCGCCAAACCTGCAATTTTTAGGGATTATCCCCCGGGAAGAAATGCCCGATGTTTATAACATGGCGGACATGTTTTTTCTGCCGTCTTATGACGAGCTTTTCCCCATGAGTATTTTAGAGGCAATGTGCTGTAAAAAACCCATTTTACTGCGCGATATCGACATTTATCCGGATATACTGTTTGATAGCTATGCCAAAGGCAAAGACGTGGAAGCATTTTCACAAGTCATCCAAAGCATGCAGCAGTCCCCTGCGTTGGTGGCACAATGGAAGGATAAGGTATGGAAATGTCACCTATACTACAGCGAGGAACATATCCTTGCTATGTGGCGTCAGATGTACGCGGAAGCATACGGCAAGCTGAAAAGCGAGGAAGTATTAATTACTGAAGGGAATGCATAATTGCTTTCAGGCCCAATGAATACGGTGAGCCATAAGGCTTCGTAAAAGACTCGAAGTGAAAAGTGCGTTGCCGTTCTTCGCTTCCTGAGTAATAATAATGTTTAAGAGTCTGTCTAATATCTCGCTTTCACCGGATTTGCGCGCGGTTTTTCGCCAGGCTAGGCGCGGCGGCGAAGGCATATAGACGATTCAGTTGAAAAGCGGCTCAACCTTCGCGATAAACGCGCAGCGCACAGCGCTGCGCATCGCTTGGTTTCACCGATTTCAACTA
>WQUS01000348.1 GCA_009781965.1 Bacillota bacterium
CTGTCTTATCCAGGTTGGCCAAACTGTCCAGATAGCCAAATCCGTTGCGCGTAAGCTCAATATTTTCAATATCTTTAATCACTCGCAGGTCCTCTTCTGTCTCGGCGTAAATAATATTGATACTGTCACATTCCTGGCAGTGCAACTCCAACCGGTCGGGGAAAATATCCACTTCCACATCCAGGTTGCCGCATTGACAGTAAAGGGCGCCTTGCTCGGCAATGTCGTGCAGACAATTCAACACTTCATACATAATTTCGGAGTTATTGAAATACCTGTCTTCACCCTCAAATTCACTAGCCAGGGATTCCATACTTTCCTCCTGTGTTTCGGCCAGTTCCCTGACCGCCTCTTCCGCCCCCAGGTAACCCAATTCCAAACCTGTTTCCTGACAGCACAGATAGTTTACCTCAGCGGACCAGAATTTCCGGCTGCCGATGTAGTGCACATGTTTGGACTCGCAAACCACGCAGGGCACCTGCAGCACGTAACTCTTGCGCTCCCTGGCGCCACTGGCAGTTACGGTAAGCTTAGTAAACCCGCATTGACAGGTTATCTCCACCTTTTTACGCCGGCCAAATGCAAATCTTGATAAATGATCGTAATCCAGTTTGCCACATTCCGGGCAACGCATGGCCAAAAGCGCACCGGTTTCGATAATCATTGCTTACCTCCTGCCATTAAGTACGGCAATAGTGAAAAATATGCGGGAATAATCGTTACTGTACGCCAAACCGTTAACCGGAAGGGATTTCCCGGCGAGCATGAGCGCACGGTAATAGTATTGTGCCGGATGATGCACTATCAATCGCAATTCGACGCCCGTTGGTCAAATCCTTTTTTAAAACCCGGTTGGCTAACAGGTTTCGTTGGCGGCGCAGCAGCCGACATCACCAACCCGGGGAATCAACTGGCGGGCCAAAGTACGCAATTCCTCCAAGTCAAATGGTTTGCGCAGGCAGTGCTTAACCCCTAATCTCTCAGCCTCTTCCATAATGTACAGATCTTCGTAAGCCGTCATCAACACCACCGGCACCTCGGGATTGATCTTCCTGATCTCATTCAGCGTTTCCACACCGTTAATGCCGGGCATTTTTACATCCAGGAGAATCAAATGGTATTCTTCTACCTTCAATTTTTCCAGCGCTTCCCTGCCTCTGGAAGCCTGAGCCGCCACATAGCCTATCTCCAGCAACGCTTCGCTGATCAACATACGGACGCCCACCTGGTCATCCACAATAAGTAAATCAGCCTTATCAGCCGTCATCCCCATCCCCCATTATCGAGGTTCGAAGTTCGAGGTTCGAACCTCGGAATATACACTTCGCCAATGGAATTTAATTCCCTGCCGGCTGGTTATCCTGAATAAATTTTTACAAATTTAGGCTGGGAATAGCGGCGCCAAACATGATTAACCCCACCAGCAATATGCCGATAAAAGCCAACAGGGGAGTGAATACAGTCAGCGCCGCTTTTTCGCCGCTGAATCCGTGCACCTCGCGGATGCCGATAATCAGCAGCGCCACCGACCAGACCACTACCAACAGGGTCAGCACAAAGGTGATCGTGCTGAGTATCGTACCGGGCGCCAAAAGAATCGTCAACAGCTCCAGCGGGATTATTAACACCGCCGGCAAACCGGCCAGCCCGCAAATGGCAAACACGCTCCGCACATCACCCCAACCGCCGTAAAAGGACGCGATTAAATGTAACAGACCGGCCATGAAAAACCATTTAATCAAAATTAAAACCATCATGCCCACCACAAACACCGGCGCGCTCACGGCCATTTCCGCCGTATATTGCGACAGATCAAAAAACACCGTCAAGACTGTCGCCAGGCTCAAAAACAGTACGATTATTACCGTCGGCCTTAAGGGCGGCTGGTTAGCCAGCCCGGCAAAAGTCCGCGCCGGTTCGAAAAATACTCCGTAAACCAAATCCAGGACCCCGTCCTGACTTGGTCTGCCAGACGCGCAGCTCCCGCACGCCTCGGCACAGCCACCGCTGCCCGCGTCATTGCAGCCGGCACAGCCATTAGCACCGCCATAACTGCAGGCGCCGCAAGCCTCCCCGCACTGTTCCGGTTCCTCACCCGGTTCTTCATAAGGTTCCCCATCGGGTTCCCCGGAGATTTCCTCCGCATTATTGATACTTTCCCCTAAATCCTTCGTATATACATCCTTTTCCAAAACCCAGCCCTCCCCGGCAGGCAAAGCGCCTTTTTACCTTTCCCCCGGCACGCGCTTCACCGTAGTTTAAAAACACAGCTTATCCGGCGGCCGGCGCATACAACAGCCAGACTGCGGGACGGGACGCCGCACTGCTGCCAATGCCGCCGGGCAGGTTAACGCCGGTAACGGTCTCCCAAAAGGGGTGCTTAGGCGTCAAATCAATCACCGTGGGATCCTTGCCAAGCCCGGCCAGCCGGGAGGCCACTGCCACCGCGTCGTAATAATCACCCAGTTCATCCACCAAACCGTTTTTCTGCGCCTGGCTGCCGGTAAAAACACGTCCGTCCGCCAGTTTGAGCACCTGGCCCCGCTCCATCTTCCGTCCCTGGGCCACGGTATCCACAAACTGCCGGTAAATATCATCCACCAGACCCTGAAAAATCACCCGTTCGTCGGGCGTAACGTCCCTGGTCGAGGAACCCATGTCTTTGTGCGCTCCGCTTTTAAACACCGTGGCACTCAGCCCAATTTTTTCATACAAGCCCTGGGTATCAGTCGTTTCCATAATCACGCCAATGCTGCCGGTGAGACTGCCGGGATTAGCTACAATCCGGTCGCAGCGGGAGGCAATCCAGTAGCCGCCCGAGGCGGTCACGTCGCCCATGGAAACCACCACTTTTTTACCGGCTTGCCGCAAACGATCCACTTCCAAAGCAATTTCCTGGGAAGCCGCCGAAGTGCCGCCCGGCGTATTCATCCGCAGTACCACCGCCTTAACGGACTGGTCCGCGGCGGCGCTGCGCAATTGGGCCATGATATCGTCGGCGCCGGTCACTGTGTCGAACAAACCGCTGGCACTGGGCCCGCTGACAATGGTGCCCGAAATATTAATCACCCCAATCACACCTTCGCCACCCACCGATTTTAAACCATCCCGCGGCTGCAGCACCGCCACCGCCGCCAGAAGCAACACCGCCAACCCGATCATCACACCGGCGACCAGTTTACGTTTCACTGTCGCTCACCGCCTCTCTTGGACGCCAGGCAGAGTTTGCAAACCGGCGCCACC
>WQUS01000349.1 GCA_009781965.1 Bacillota bacterium
TACTTAACTTAAATGGACTACGGGAGGTAGTGGTTGCCATGAACGTTACCGATGTAAGGGTGCGTAAGGTGCTGTCTGATGGGAAGATGAAGGCAATTGTTTCGGTAACATTGGATGACATGTTTGTAATTCACGATGTTAAAGTGGTTGAGGGTCAGAACGGACTTTTTGTGGCTATGCCCAGCCGGAAAACGCCCAGCGGGGAATTCAGGGATATCGCTCACCCGATTAATTCTTCCGCCCGGGAAATCATACAAAATGCCGTACTGGATGCTTATGCCGAAGCATTATGAGCAGGTGCAGGCTCGTCGGCCGGAATATTAACAATATTTGCGGGTAATGATTTTGGAATGAGATGAGGAATAAAGGGACTGATCTGCTGGAATTTGTCGGCCCAGGCAGAGACGTCTCTTTTTGCGCTATTATGTGCCAGGACGTGCTATTATATGGTATAATTTTAGATAAAAGAAATACTTTACTGCAATAGTATGAACATAAGTATGAAGTTAGCCTGCATAATAAGTATGAATATTAGTATGAATATAGCTGATTAATAAGCCGGATAATACAATTTTGCGGGGGTCGGGCATGGAAGAAAAGTACGGATTTTTTGCCCAAGCGCGGGACAGTGTCATTAAACCCGATATTGCCTTGGATATCGTCGATATGCAGCTCGGCAAGGCGATCATCTATCTATTGAAGCTTTGCCTGCTGGGCGCCTTGGTGAGCACAGTAATATTATTGATCCAAGCGTATCCCCTGGGCGGCCTTAAAGAGTTTACCAAACAAATCCCTGATTTTGAGTTGCGCAACGGCCATTTGCATTTGGATATTAGCAAGCCGGTGCTTATTAACAGCAACAGTGGGATCCTGATCATTGAAAATGGCGGCGGCTCAGCCCTGTTGGACAAATATAAGGACTATGGCGGAACGGTGATCTATATCAATTCGAAAGGCGGCTACATAAAACAGGGTTCCGAGCCCCGCACTTTCCAATGGAGCGATGTGGATTTTCAGTTAAGCAAGGCGACAGCGGAGAGTTGGTTTTTCAATTTAGCCTGGGTGGTTATTTTGCTGGCGGGTGCTTTTATGTTTCTCTACTTTGTCGCCAGCGGTTTGATTTTCGCCTTGATTGTCGCTATGATTGGTTTAATTACCAATGCGGTGTTAAAAACCGATTTGGCCTTCGGTCAGCTCTTTGCCCTGGCTCTATTCGCCATGACCGCCGGGCGGCTGATGAAGATTATTTTAGAGTTATTGCACGCGGTGGGGGCGGTTGATCTTGGTTTGCCGACGCTATTAAATTACGTTATCACTACCTTCCTGTTAACTTTGTATTTGAACGCCTTGAAAAAGCGCAAAGACGAAGAATTGGAACCGGCAAACCCTGCTTAGCGGCTATTGAAAATGCAACTCTTTTATTGAATAATATAAAGGATTAATGTACTGAAAAAGCGCACGCTAAGGGAACTGGCGCGCAATTCTTGCGGGAGGTAAAACAACATGCAATTGGCGGCGGTAATACTGGCGGCGGGTAAAGGCACCCGGATGAAATCCGCTACGGTAAAGGTGTTGCACCGGGTTTGCGGCCTGGCCATGGTCGAACATGTCCTGGCGGCGGTGCGGGAGGCAGGGGTGCAAAAAACGGTTCTGGTGGTCGGTGAACAAGGAGACAAGGTGATGGAACTGCTGGGCGAAACGGTTGCCTATGCCCGGCAGGAGCAGCAGCTGGGCACTGCCCACGCCTTGCTGCAGGCGCGCTCCCTTTTGGATGGCTTTAGCGGCGACGTGCTGGTGGTCTGCGGCGATACCCCGCTGCTCAGGCCGCAAACCCTGGCCGATCTTTGTCGCCAGCACCGGGCCGAGCAAAACGCGGCTACCGTGCTTACTGCTGTTTTGCCTGATCCCGCCGGTTACGGCCGAGTGGTGCGCGACGCCGGCGGGATGGTGCGGAAAATAGTGGAACAAAAGGACGCCGCCGCCGAAGAGCTGGCCGTGCGGGAGGTTAATACCGGAGTTTATTGTTTCCGGAGCGCCGGACTTTTTGAGGCGCTGGATTCGCTGCGGTCCGACAATGCCCAGGGGGAATATTATCTGACCGATGTGATTGGTTATTACGTTGACCGGCATGAACCGGTCGGGGCGGTAACCTTGGACAATTCCGAAGAAATTACCGGCGTCAATGACCGGTGTCAGCTGGCCGCGGCGGAAAAGGCCCTGCGCCGCCGGGTTTTGGAGCGGCTGATGTTATCCGGCGTAACGGTGCAGGACCCGGACAATACCTATATTGACGCTACGGTGGAAATTGGCATGGATACGGTGATTTATCCTTTTACCATTATTGAAGGAAAATCGAAAATTGGCGAGAATTGTACAATAGGACCTTCTTCCAGACTGCAGGATGTTGACCTGGGCGACCGGGTGACCGTAATGAATTCGGTTGTCGTGGGCAGCACGGCGGCCGACGGCTGTAATATCGGTCCTTTTGCCTATATCAGGCCCGATTGCGTGTTAGGCCGGGAAGTAAAGGTCGGCGATTTTGTGGAACTGAAGAAGTCTTGTCTGGGTGATGGCGCGAAGGTGCCCCACCTTAGTTATGTGGGGGATGCCGACGTGGGCAGGACAGTAAATATAGGCGCCGGTACTATCACCTGTAATTACGACGGGGAGAAAAAATCCGTCACCCGGATTGGTGACGGCGCTTTTATCGGCAGCAATACTAATCTGGTGGCGCCAGTACAGGTGGGCGCCGGAGCGGTCACCGGGGCCGGGTCCACCATTACCAGGGATGTGCCTCCTGGCGCATTGGGTGTGACCAGGGATAAACAAAAAAATATTGCCGATTGGAAGAACAGGAAAAAGCCGCTGGCGACCCAAGACAAAACAGAATAAAATTTAGCATAGTTCAAAAAGGAGCATCCAGCGGAGCTCCTGCGAATGTGGAGGTACGCCCTTGATGTCACCCGGAGAAAGGTTAAAAATTTTTACCGGTAATGCGAATCCCGCGCTGGCGGCGGAAATAGCCCAATATTTAGGTGTTTCGGTAGGCGAAGCCAAGGTTTCCCGTTTCAGTGACGGAGAAATCCAGGTTAAAATAAACGAAAGCGTCCGCGGCGTCGATGTTTTTATTGTCCAGCCCACCAGCGAACCGGTGAACGAACATCTGATGGAACTGCTGGTAATGGTGGACGCGGTGCGCCGGGCTTCGGCCCGCCGGATCACGGCGGTGATTCCCTATTACGG
>WQUS01000350.1 GCA_009781965.1 Bacillota bacterium
GCCGCCATATTTGCGCCGGTTTGCGCATCGTTGCCGTTAGGGAGCAGAAAACCGCTCTCGCTGATATCGCCAATGAAAAAAATGTCTTTCCCCTTGGCCGGGGATGCCTTAAGTAGCTGCAGCGCCGCCGAGAGACCAACGCTGAAATCAGTATAGCCAGTGCATTTAACCGCCTGGGAGGCTTGTTTGATCGCCGCACCGTTGCCCGGTTGGGCAACATCCAAAAGGGCAGTTTGCCCTTGCACGGCGTCATTAGCCGCGATAAAGGCCAGCTGACTGTTCTCCGGGGCGAGATCCACCCCCAGCGAAACAGCGTTCACCCACAGGTTATGCGGGTCTATTTCCGGCATTGAGCCGCTTACATCCGCCAGCCAAACGATGGCGTTCTCAGGCGGCGGCGTCTTGTCCAACGCCTGGGCTGTCTGAAACCATGCCAACATAAACATCAGCGACAGCATACCTACTGCCCATACCCGTCGCACCGGCCACTCGGCCGGCTTGCTTAACTGTCTCATAAAAACAACTCCATACACGGCGCGGCCCATAGCCGCCTCGAAAAATTATCAAATCTCCGCCAAGCTGAAACCTAAAGCAATAAGCTAAACCAGCACATCGTCTTGATGCAGTTAACTGGAATACCTTGGCTCAAAGGTGCTGAATTAAAAGTGTTGGAGCAAATGAGAAATACGTTAGGGTAACTAATGCGCGGATGAACGTTGATGATAAAACCTTGATGATAAGCATTGCGCAATCAGCAGCAACGTTGGTGGGACGGTTAATTTAAATATCGCAGTATCAATATTACACAGTATAACTGATTTTGATGATTCTCGTCAATATATTTATAATATTTTGTGTTTTTCGACATTATTCGACAAAACATGCTGACGCGCCAATTAATATTTAATTTTCCGAAAATACAATAGGGCACAACGACGATTCAACACGAAAATTCACCTGCAGAGCTCAACCAAAATGAGTCGGCGGCCGGTGAATCTCTCAGCTCGCTATTTAAAAATCTTGAACAGCAGCCGGGCCAACAGGTTCTGCGGCGGCACGTCCGCCGCAGCCACCAGGGGTACTTTGGCTAACGGATACCCCTGCACCGTAAAATCGGCCTGGCCCAGCATCTGTCCCTTACGCACCGGCGCTGGCAGATTATCACCCAATGTTGTCCGCAGCTTAATATCCTGTAACTGATCACGGGCTATGTTAACCAGCACCGGTTCCGCCACAGTAGCCGTAACAAATGCTGCGGTACCATCGTTAACCTGAACCCGCCCCATTTCGCCTCCGGCCGGGAATATCACTACCGGACCCACTTGGTTAAAGCCATACTCCAGCATTTTAGCCGCTGTTTCATAACGGTCTTTGGCATGAAGCACTACCGCAATTAATCTGCGCTCGCCTCTGGTGGCGGAGGCGATTAAACAATCGCCCGCCCGGGGGGTACTGCCGGTTTTCACACCGTCGACACCGGGTGTTTGCTCATCTTTCAACAGCCGGTTGGTGTTCGTTATTTTCTTTTCCCGCTCCGCCGGATTAATCCACCGGACCGTCGTTCCCTTCATCCGCACCAGCGAGTTAATACGGGGATTAGCCAAGGCGTAACGGGCAATCACAGCCAAATCATAGGCTGTGGTATAGTGCCTGGGATCATAATAGCCGTTAGTATTGGCATACCTTGTGTTCAGGGCGCCGATCAGGAACGCTTTCCGGTTCATCTCGTACAGGAAGGCCTCTTCACTGCCCGCCACCTGTTCGGCAATAGCCACGGTGGAATCGTTGGCGGAGGTAATCAGGGCGGCTTTAAGCAGATTGCCCATGGTAATCCGGTCTCCCTGGTCCAAATTTATGGTTGACCCTATGGTAACTTTAGCCGCTTTTTTACTTACCACCGCCACTTCCCCCGGTTTGGCGTTCTCCGCCGCAAGGATCGCAGTCATCAGCTTGGTCAGGCTGGCCGGCAAATTACGTTGCTCCGCGTTATGGGCATAATAAACCTGTCCGGTTTGCGCATCCATCAATATGGCGGCCTTAGCCTCCACACGCAGTTCCGCGGCTTTGACTAAAGGACCGCCCATATTACACAGTGCTCCGCACACAAGCACGCTGAAAATCATGCGCCGGATTGCCAAACCCAAGGCCGTCACCCTCCCTGAAAATATTTCCATCTTTATCAAGACCAAACTTTGGACATATAACCATTAACACGCAAATAATAAATAATAATACAGCTCGAAAAAAAGGGGGACCACTAATGCGTATTTACTTATTAAACACACGCAAACTCAGGAGCAGCATAATCATGGTGGCGTTGCTGTTTGCCGCCGCCATTATTTTTGCGGGCCTCCTGCGGCACAATAGCGCGCCGGCCACGGCGCCGGCCTCAGTGACGCCAAAACCGCACGCTATTTATAAAATACAAACCGATGAAAAAGTAGCCGCTCTAACTTTTGACATCAGCTGGGGCACTAAAGTACCGGGACCGGTGATGGATATCCTCAAAGAAAAACAGGTGCAGTCAACTTTTTTCCTCAGCGGCCCCTGGACCAAACAACACCCGGAATTTCCCCGGCGACTGGTGGCCGATGGCCATGAGATTGCCAGCCACGGCAATGAGCATGTTAATTACGGGGAGCACAGCAAAACATGGGTTAATAACGATATCCTGACCGCCCAGGAAGCCATCAAAGGCGTTACCGGGGTAACTCCTAGCTTAATCCGAACCCCCAACGGCAATTGGAACGACATGGTGCTGCAGACGGCGCAAGACCTTGGCTACCAGGTAATCCAGTGGAGTGACGATTCCCTGGACTGGATGAAGGACCGCTCGCCGGAGCAAATTACCGGCCGGGTGCTGGATAAAGTACAGCCTGGCGCCATTATCCTGATGCATGCCAGCGACACCTGTGACCGCACTCCGGCGGCTTTGCCGGCGGTAATTGACGGTTTGCGGGCTAAGGGCTACCAATTAGTCACCGTTTCCGAACTGCTTAAGTATGGCCCGGGAGTGATAGATTAATGATCTATAGTTTAATGATATTATGAAGCAAAGGGCCATAAAAAATGCGAAGGGATATTTCTCCTTCGCATTTCTCTTTACTGTTAAGTTTTTTTGATCCTCAAAGTGAATACGGCCCGCCAAACCGTTAACCGTAAGCGCTTTCTCGGAGAGCATGAGCGCACGGTTGACTCGAGGTTTCGAAGTTCGAGGTTCGAGGTTCGATACTA
>WQUS01000351.1 GCA_009781965.1 Bacillota bacterium
GTCTTTTAATTGGTATGGACAGAAACATGCCCGCCGGTTCGCCATCCATTTCAGCCACCATAAATAATTCCGCCGGCACGCTGCCGGCAAGACCGGACAGAAAAGCGCCGGCCTCCGCCTTGGTCATAGGAATGAAACCCCATACTCTGGCCATGGACTGATTATAAATTTCCGTTATTACCCGCGCTTCCCGGTGCGGCGCCCGATAGTCAACGGGCCTGATTACCAAACCGGGCGGCGTCTCGGCAGCCTGCAGAACGGCTGGCAACTTTTCAGGCAGACGCCAGGCAAAACATTCCAGATCCCGCAGTTTTTCCTGCTCCAGTTCAGCCAACAAATCTTTATAGTAGGGTGGATTATAAGGAATTTCCCTTTGCGGCTCATATTGAAACCCCTCGATTAAGAGACCGACCTGCTGGTTGGTATTTAAAGTAGCCGGTCCAATCATCACCGTCTTTCCATGTTTTTTCAGCCACCCGGCCGCGGCGTTAAGCAAGAGTTCAGCCACCCGCACCTGGTCCACACACTCGAAAGAACCCCAAAACCCCTCGTCCGGACGGGGATTAAGCCGGTCATAGGAAGCAGTAATCCGACCCACCGGCCTGGTTCCGGCCAGAGCTACAAAATTGGCGAATCTGACATGGCGCAAAGTCGGATTAAACGAAGGTGTGAAACGCATCCGGTTGACGCCGGCGGTGGTTGGCGGTATCCCGCCCGGTGGATAAACAGTTTGGGGCACTTGCATAAAGTAGCGCATTGTAGCGTGGCTGCCGACCTGCGTGACTGTGTATTGCATTTTTTGACCTCCATGACCGTTAATAGTTAATTCTATGCGGTCAAGGAGGCCAAAAGCAGTACATGCGTGATCTTTCTTCAGAAAAAATACAACCGGCAATTAAAAAGCCGGTTGTGAAATCGCAAACTTCTGTAAACAAACACAGTCAGCCTGCTAGCAAAGTAACTGAGCCAAGCAGTCCCAAATTAAACCGGGCCGCCGCTTTAGCCGACTTTTGCGCCAAGTTTTTTCACCGACAGATCATAAATCCCGTCAATCTTGATTTGGATTACCACCATGGGCTTAGGCAAATTCCTCTGTTGAAAGGTTTCCACATACTTGTCAAATACCGGCCCGCTGGTGACCAATTCTGTTTGCCCGACGAACCTGTAGCATTCTCCCTTGCCCAGCACAACCACAGCGGCTCTGGGATTAGCTTGAATATTGTGGTATGTTTTACCGCCGGCAATTTCGGCGAAAGCAATGGTATCATCGCTGATCACCTGAGCCGAACCCTTGGGAGCCACGCTGGGTTCGCCATTTTTATCCGCCGTGGCGACAAAGCACTGGTTGCTCCCCAATAATTCTTTCATTTCCTGGGTAATCACTGACATTTAAAACACCTCCTGTAAAATATCCTTGATGTCAATAACCAAGTCATACTTGCGAAACCAAGCAGCCCGGCAATTTAATCTGTTTCATCCGGCAATCTTAGCCATCATTTCTTTATCGTTAAGTGACAATCCTTGGGCAATGCCAATTCAGACGCTACTTCAACGCATTTTAAAACCCCTGCCGGCACCAGACAGGTCGGGTGGCTCACCACTTCGCACATAATTTTGTAAGTCTCGGTTTCATGCAATTTACCGAACAGTTCTTTGTAAGGCTCCACAGTAATGATATTGGGCGACATTTTACCTATATTCGGACATTCGGTGGTGATTTCCACCTCCACCTGGCGCCGGTTAATTTTATTCGCCCGTACTTTGGTTGTAAAACCGCATACTCCGGAATTAATCTCCACTTCAGCCATACCATTGCCTCCTCAGAACACTAGTTGAAACTTGTTAAACCATTTTCTCACCCCCTTCGACTTAGCGCTCCTCTGGGGCAAGCTAATATACATAACCCGCAAACAGCCCGACCGTATTTACTTTCATTATCCTCCAGCTGTCGCTGGCAGGCATGGATATCAATATGGCAAACGTTATGCGCGCCCCGCGCCCACTCCTGATCCTTGATCGCACCGCTGGGGCAAGCATCTATACACTTACGGCAGTTACCGCAATGGCCTTGCAGAAAGGGCGTATCACTCACCGTTAAATCAGCGTCGGTAAGCACGGTAGCCCAACTCAGACGCGGACCATAGTTCTTGTTTACCAGCAAACCGTTTTTACCGATCCACCCTAATCCGGCGCAGGTGGCGGCCGTTTTATGGGGAAACAACGGATACAACCGCGCTACAAAGCGGGAATCCGTTTTAAACGAATCAGGTGGAATAGCCAGAGCCTTCCAACCGTTCATTTTGCAATAATTGACTATTTGCTTTTGCACCGCTTCCAGCGCCCGATCCACCTCTTCATACTGATACTGATAAAAATCAGACCAAAATTTTGGTTTTATCTTGTTCGGTGGATGACTAATTGCTAAAGATATAGCCTTAGGTATGTGCCTAAATTCTTTGGCCAGTCCTTTGCTAACGTCAGCAAAGCCTACCAGGGTAATCCCCTTTTTTAACAGCAGCTGACTTAAATCATTCACGCTATCCATGTATGACAATGCACTTTGCATACCATCCACCCACCGTTAAAAGAGTGTTCTCTTAAATAAATTTTTGTATTTTCATGTGCACATCTTTTTCCGTTGCCCCGCCCAACTCTACCTGAATACCCTTAATAATCGCACAGGGTACGGGACAATCGGTATCCCGCAGTTTTTTACTGGCAATTTCATAAATATAGGAATCCTTGATTTTAACAAAAACATTTTTGCTGCAATCTATTTCAAGCATGTCTTCATTCAGCGAACGTAAATACTGACAAGCGGAAATCACTTCTACTTTAACGCACATTTTGCGGATTTTCTCAACTTTTATCACACTGGTAAACCCACAGGCGCCGGCAATTACCTTAACCTTTGTCATAGCTTCCTCTCCCCAAAACTTACAAAAATATTTTTTATCTTACTCATTATATACCATAAAATAATTTTTATAGTATATTTGGAAAGAAGTTAACCTGTGGGTCCAGTCTGAAAAAATTCTTCAATTGCTTTTCAAATACTTCTGCCCGGCAATCCAGTGGCTCCCTTCGTGCGCCGCGCAATTTCCCCTTGTCTTACCGGATGCTCTAACCATTTTGCTTTCTGACCCATTTGGCCGCGCCGTACTCTTGAACGGTTTCCACCATCGCTTTCAGGTTCGCCAAAGGAGCATCCGGCCAAATGTCACAGCTGG
>WQUS01000352.1 GCA_009781965.1 Bacillota bacterium
AACCGTGCGCTCATACTCTTCGAGAAATCGCTTACGGTTAATAACTTTACGGGCCTGGGCTACGGGTACTAACAAACGTTACTGGTCTGACCAGTAACAAAAGAAGAGTAAGACATCAGCGCAGAGCGACAGCCAAGCAGATCACCAGACAAACAGCAGTTAACACCCAATCCTGCGCCTTGGTGCGGAAAACCGCCCTGGTCCGCTCTTCCGTATAGCACCTGGCTTCCATGGCGTAGGCGATTTCATCGGCTTTGCGCAAGGTTTGGCTTAACAGAGGCGCCACCGTGAACATAACCCGTTTGATGATATTTTTCCTTGTTTCGATACAGCGGGCCTTTTGGGCGGCCCTCATTTCCGCATAGGTATCAAAGATAACCGGAAATAAGACAAAAGTCAGATTCATCATCGTCGCTACCCTGGCCGCCGGCACCAGGGGCACCGGGCGCAGATACCATTCCACAACATTTTTAAAGGTCAAAAGGGACGTGGCGCCGGTCATCACCATGCACACCATCAGGATCAGAAGCAGCCGCCAAGCAAAACGCAAACCCATTACCAAACCTTCCTGAGACACTCCCGGTATGGAAAGATAGGGCAGCGGCCGGCCGGGCACAAAAAATGCGTTTGCCGCCACGAGAAGGAGAATCAGAAGAGCAAATAGCCGCATATCTTTCAGTAGCGCAACCACCGGTAAGCGCGCCAAACAAATGGCCCCCCCCAGCACAAAGGTCAAAAAGGCAAACTCGGTTACCGTCCCGGCCAAAGTAGCCGCCACACTGAGCAGGATCATACACAGCAGCTTGAGCCGGGCGTCCATGCGGTGAATCAGGCTGTCCCGGGGGAAATAATGAAAAAAGGTCATTTCAGCCATGTCATGGATTCAACTCCTTCAATTTTGCCCAAAGGGATCCGCACCCCATACTGTTCGGCGCGGGGAAACACCTCCGCCGGCAGACCGTCCTCGACTAACCGGCCTTCATGGATGATCACCAGCCGATCCGCATGGGCCAGAACTTTTTCCAGCTCATGGGTGACTAAAATGATGGTGTGTCCCGTCTTATGTAAACGCATGATCTCCCCCAACACCTGGAGCACCCCCGGATAATCCAAACCGGTAAAGGGTTCGTCAAATAAAATAATCTTGGGCTGCATGGCTAAAATGCCGGCAATGGCCAGCTTTCGCTGCTGCCCGCCGGACAGCAGATGGGGATCCTGGTCCGCATACCGGCTTAAGCCTACGTTCTCTAAGGCCTCCTGGACAATCCGTTTCACTTCCGCCGGGGACAGGTTGAGATTTTCCGGTCCGAAGGCCACATCTTCCGCTACCGTCTGACCAACGATTTGGCTGTTGGCATCCTGAAAAATCAAGCCAATTTTTTTTCTGGCCTGCACAATATCTTTGCCAATAGGCGCCCCTTCAATGAACACATGGCCCTTGGTCGGTTTGAGCAGGCCGTTTAAATGCCTGATCAACACCGTCTTGCCGGAGCCGTTGGCGCCGGCTAGAACGACAAATTCCCCTGCGGCGACGCTGAAGTTAATGTCCTGAATGGCTGCGGCGCCATTGGGAAAGATGTGGGTTAAGTTGCGGGTTTCTAAAATCGGCATTTATTGTTCATCCTCATCATTGTCATTTGCCGGTTGCCATGAGGCTTCAGACACCGCTTGTTTGAAACGGGGCAATAAGGTTTGGCCTAAGGCAACAGCCACCACAATCTTGATCACCGTACCCGGCAGGAAAGGTAATAAATAGGCTGCCAGCACCGTCGGCCAGTTCAAGTGCAAGAGCATTTTCAGCCAAAGTATACCCGGCGGATACAGAAGTATATTGCCGACAATTAAAGCCAAGGTGTTCCTGGCCCATGACGGTTTACCAATGCCAGCTAATAAGCCAACGGCAAGCACCATGAGGACATAGCCGGGCAAAAATCCGGCTGTCGGTCCCATCAAAACAGCCAGCCCCGCTTTAAATCCGGCAAATACCGGCAGGCCAAGGACGCCCAAAAATAACCATAATAAGACACTGGCCAAACCCCACTTAGGCCCGAGAAACAGCCCGGCCAGCATGACAAAAAAATCCGCCAGTACAATGGGCACCGGCCCGATCGGAATGTTGACGCCCCCGATAATAATGAGGGTGGTGAATAAGGCGCTATAAACGGTCATCCGTAAATTCATGGGCGCAACGGCAGATTGTTTGCTCATAATCATACTCCTTATTGTTAACCATCTCTCGTTACTTAGTTAACGATCCGGACACACTAAAGCCTAACTTTTTCTTAAGCTCACCTCCCCGGCCAGCAAACGTTCAATGCGGCCGGATGCGGTGCGCACCAGCAACGCCCCGGTATCGTCAACGTCAACAGCGTAGCCGGAATAACTTTCCCGCAGAGTGTGCACGGTCACCGGACAGTCCAAAGTGATGCACAGCTCGCGCCAGCGGCGCAGGATCGGGGCAAACCCCTGGTCCAGCCAAAGGCAGTACCAGTCCTCAAAGGACTTTAACAGCGCCCGGAACAGAGGCACCCGGGGAATATACTCTCCTGATTCAGCCAGCAGCGAAGTGGCGGCAGACCTGATTTCCGGCGGGAACTCCCTGCGGGCCACGTTCACATTCAAACCCATGCCGGCAACCATAAAATTCACCCGATCCATTTCGGCGTTAAGCTCCACCAGGATGCCGCAAAGCTTCCTTTCCCGCACCAAAATATCGTTGGGCCATTTGATGTCCGCCGGCACTCCGGTATGGTCGCGGACGGCCGTCGCCACCGCCACCGCCGCCACCATGGTCAGCTGGGGCGTTTCCGCCGGGTTCACCGGCGGACGCAACACCACGGTAAACCATAAGCCCTTGTCCCGCGGGGAAAACCAGGCCCGGCCCAGGCGCCCTTTGCCTCCGGTCTGAGTTTCGGTGACCACCACCGTGCCCGCGGGACAGCCGTCCCGGGCCAGCCTGGTGGCCAGCTCGTTGGTGGAAGACAGTTCCGGCACATACTCCAGCCGCCGACCGATAAAAGCAGTGGACAGGCCGGTGATTACTTCACCGGGCAGGGGGGCGTCGGGAGCCTGCAACAGCCGATAGCCCAGATTGGGCCTGGCTTCAATATTATAGCCTTCTTCCCGCAAGGTACGGATATGCTTCCATACCGCGGTACGGGAAACCCCCATGGCCCGGCGCAGGGTTTCACCGGAAACCCAATCCGGGGTGCTTTTTAAAATTTCCAGGATCCTGATTTTCATATCCTTACTCCAACTGTATACAGTAATTGTATTTATCGTCGCGCAAGATGTCAACCTGAAATAAATATTAGGTTGACATTTCTTTTGCCTCTGGCGCGGCCTTCAGCCGGCCCAGGTCCAAACTGATGTCCAGCGCGGGAGCGGAGTGGGTCAAAGCGCCCATGGAAATAACATCCACGCCGGTGGCGGCCACAGCAGCCAGGTTAGCAGCGGTAATCCCCCCCGAAGCCTCCGTCAGCGCCCGTCCCTTGACCAGTGCCACTGCCCGGGCCATGTTTTCCGGCGTCATATTGTCCAGCATAATAATGTCCGCTCCGGCCTCCAGGGCTTCGCTCACCCCGGCCAGCTCTTCGACTTCCACTTCAATTTTAACTGTATGGGGCAGCTCCGTCCGGGCGCGCTTAATTGCCTGAGTAATGCCGCCGGCCGCCTGGATGTGGTTATCCTTGATCAATACCGCGTCAAAGAGGCCCAGCCGGTGGTTGTGACCGCCCCCCACCCGGACCGCGTATTTTTCCAGCGCCCGCAAGCCGGGCGTGGTTTTCCTGGTATCCACCAACCGGACCGGGTAATCCCCGGCCAACCGCACCAGCCGATCAGTCAGCGTAGCCACCCCGGAAAGGCGCTGCAAAAAATTGAGGGCCAGCCGCTCGCCGGTCAGAATAGTCCTGGCCCGTCCGGCCAGCTTGGCTAACACAGTACCGGCGGTTACTTGCGCCCCCTCGGCCACCTGAGGCGTAAACACCAGCTCGGGATCCAGCTTGCGAAAAACCGCCCGGGCTACAGGCAAGCCGGCGATCACTCCGTCCTGCCTGGCCTTGATAAAGGCTGTCGTTTCCAGCTCCGGCGGCACCACGCTGTTGGTGGTGATATCACCCGAGCCAATATCCTCTTCCAGGCAGCGCTCCAGCAACCGGTCCAAAGACTGCAGGTTAAGGTTAATATGCATCTGAAACATCCCCTCCCCGGCAACATTTGTTGCAAACATCATTTGCGCAAAATAATATGTTTTTGCCAACTGGCTCGCGGTTCCGGATAATCGCTGCGAAAGTGACCGCCCCGGCTCTCGGTGCGCATCAAAGCGGTTTCCGCCACCAACCGGGACACCAGCAGCCGGTTGCGCAATTCCGCTCCCTTAATGGTCCTGGCGGCGGTGCTTTCCAGCTCGCCTAAACCGTCCAGATAAACCAGCAGCCGCTCCAACCCCTGGCGGTCCCGCACCGGGCCGGCATACAAACTCATCAGCTTGCGCAGCTCCTCCCGCACCTCCTGGTGATTTACCTTATCCCCGGGGGCCGGCATCCGCGAAGCAAACTCAGCCCGGGCAGGCATAGGCTCGCGCCACAGCCCGGCAGTGCGCTCGGCAATGCGGCCGCCGTACACCAACCCGTCCAGCAGCGAATTGCTGGCCAGCCGGTTGGCCCCGTGCACCCCCTGGCAGGCTACTTCACCGCAGGCATACAACTTCTCAATGTTGGTCTCCCCAAAATAGTTGGTTTTCACCCCGCCCATCATATAATGGGCCGCCGGAGCCACCGGGATAATCTCCCGGGTAATATCCAGCCCGTATGCCAGACAGGTACGGTGAATATTGGGGAAACGGCGCAGTACCAATTCATCGTCCAGATGGCGGAGATCCAAATATACCGTCTTGGAACCGTCCCGGCGCATTTCTTCCAGCATGGCCAGTACCACCACATCCCGAGGCGCCAGTTCGGCCAGCTCATGATAGTCCGGCATAAACCGGTCGCCGTGGCGGTTGAGCAAATAGGCGCCTTCGCCCCGCACCGCCTCGCTAATCAGAAACCGGGGCGCCCCCGGCAGATTAAACACCGTCGGGTGAAATTGAATGAACTCCATGTCCATCACTTCCGCCCCGGCCCGGTAGGCCATCGCAATACCGTCTCCGGTAGCCACGTCGGGATTGGTGCTGTGGTCGAACAGCTGGCCCAGACCACCGGTGGACAGAATCACCGCCCGGCTGCGGAAAACCTTCAGCCGATCACCCAATTCATCGTAAGCCAATACACCGTAACAGACATTATCTTTCACCAGCAAATCCACGGCAAAGTGGCGTTCCAATACCTCGATATTTTTCTCGGCCAAAGCCTGCTGGTTCAGCACCCGCTGAATCTCCGCCCCGGTAGCGTCGCCGCTGGCGTGCAGAATACGCCGGCAGCTGTGGGCTCCTTCCCTGGTCAAAGCCAGACGCCCGCCTTCAAAATCAAACCTGGCTCCCATATCCATCAGCTGAAGTACCCGGCGGGGACCTTCGTTAACCAGAATCCGCACAGCTTCCAAATCGCACAGCCCGGCCCCGGCCAGCAAAGTATCCTGATAATGCAGTTCCGGCGAATCAGCGTCGTCCATAGCGGCGGCGATACCGCCCTGGGCCTTGTCCGTGTTGCTGTCCTGAGTAGTCCGCTTGGTAATTACCGTCACCGCCGCCCCCAGCCGGGCCGCCAAAAGGGCGGTAAAAAACCCGGCGATGCCGCTGCCCAATACGATTAAATCGGACTGGTGTTCGGTCAAATCCCGGGTATTAAAATTCGCTATTGAATGTTTGGCCACCGCAAAAACCCTCCATATATTGTACGCCAGCGATTGTACGGCTCTTCTATTGTACGGCTCTTACTGTGTTACTGGTCACACGTTACTGTTCAGCACCATCCGGCCCGTAAAGTTATTAACCGTGCGCTCATACTCTTCAAGAAATCGCTTACGGTTAATAACTTTACGGGCCGGGGCTGGTACTAACAAACGTTACTGGTCTGACCAGTAACCTTATTGTACGGCCAACATCCGCTCCAAACATTGCAGCGCCCGCTCCCTGATCTCTTCCGGTACGGTTACCCGGGGCTCCAGGGTCTGCAGTGCGGTCAGCACCTTATCCAAAGTGGTAACCTTCATATCGGGGCAAACCAGCTTCTGCGCCGCCGGATAGAATTGTTTATCCGGATATCTCTTCCTAAACTGATGCAAAATCCCCGTCTCAGTAGCCACAATATATTCCCGGGCCGGATTTTCCCCGGCATAACGCAGCATACCGGTAGTGCTGGCCACGTAATCGGCCATAGCCACAACTTCCGGCGCACATTCCGGGTGCACCAGCAAAAGAGCGTCGGGATGTTCCGCCCGCGCCGCGCCCACCTCTGCGGCGGTAAGATGTTGGTGGATATTGCAGTAGCCTTCCCACAGGATCATGTCCCGCCCCGTCCGGCTGCTCACATAAGCGCCCAGATTTTGATCCGGCACAAAGAGCACCGGCTTGTCCTCCGGCAATGAAGCCACCACTTTAACGGCGTTGGCTGAAGTGCAGACAATATCGCATTCGGCCTTGACTGCGGCCGATGTGTTCACATAACAAACAGTCACCGCGTCGGGCACTGTGGCCTTTTTGGCCCGCAAAGCCGCGGCGGTAACCATGTCCGCCATGGGACAGCCGGCGTTTCCAGCCGGCAGCAGCACTGTTTTCCTGGGCGACAGAATGGCTGCGCTTTCCGCCATAAAATGCACCCCGCAAAAAACAATCACCTCGGCCTCGGTCCCGGCGGCCAAACGGGATAACTCCAATGAATCACCTACAAAATCCGCCACTTCCTGCACTTCAGGCCGCTGGTAAACGTGGCTGAGAATAACAGCGTTGCGCTCCCGTTTCAGCTTGGTTATGTCGTCGGTAAGCCGTTCTATTTCGGCGGCGGCGAGCACGTCATCACTCCTCAATGCCTTAATGGCGCAAATAAACGGCCAAATGGCTCTATCGGCAATAAGTTACCCAATTATTATACACAATTTTCACAGTCACTCAAACAAAATAAATCGAACCTCGAACTTCGAACCTCGAGCTCAGTTACTGGTCACACGTTACTGCTTTCGCATCAAGCCGGCCCGTAAAGTTATTAACCGTGCGCTCATACTCTTCAAGAAATCGCTTACGGTTAATAACTTTACGGGCCTGAGCTGGTACTAACAAACGCAGGGTCTGACTAGTAACCGAGATCAAACGGTTTGGCCGTGGGTCTCTTCCAGCACCCGGACGACCCGGTTCTTTTCATCCACCAGCACCGCCGTGGGTTTAAAGGTCCGGGCCTCTTCCCTGGTCATCATGGCATAGGTGATAATAATCACGGTATCTCCCGGCTGCACCAGCCGGGCCGCCGCTCCATTCAAACAGATCACACCGGAATCGCGGGGACCGGGAATAACATAAGTTTCCAAGCGGGCGCCATTATTATTGTCCACCACCTGTACCTTTTCATGCGGCAAAATATCGGCGGCCTCCATGAGGGCCTCGTCAATAGTGATGCTGCCCACGTAGTTCAGATTGGCTTCCGTAATCACCGCCCGGTGGATTTTAGATTTGAATAAAGTCACCAGCACCGTTTCATACCTCCATAATGACGTTATCAATTAACCTGGTGTTGCCAAAACGCACCGCCACAGCGGCAATAACCCCGCCTTGCAAGATTTCTATGGGCTGCAGTTCGGGCAGCCCCAGCACTTCGACATAATCAGGCCGCGCGCCCGGCACAGCGGCAATCAGGTCATAGATCATCCCGCGCAGTTTACCCGCGTCCCGTTCGCCCCTTTGCACCGTTTCCCGGAAAGCGCGCAGGCTGCGATATAAAACCAAGGCGTCCCGGCGCTGTTCGGCGGTCAGGTAAACGTTGCGCGAACTCATCGCCAGCCCGTCTTCCTCCCGCACAGTGGGCAAAATAACGACCTCCTGGTCCATGTTTAAATCTTTGACCAGGCGCTGAATCACCAAAGCCTGCTGGGCGTCTTTGCGTCCGAAAAAAGCCCGGTCGGGGGTAACAATGTTCAACAGTTTAGTTACTACGGTGGCAACGCCGCGGAAGTGGCCGGGGCGGGACTGCCCGCAAAGCCGGTCCGTCAAGCCGGTTACTTCCACATAAGTGGCGAACCCTTGCGGATACATCTCCTCATCCGTGGGCACGAAAATGGCGTCCACCCCCGCCTCCCGGGCCATGGCGCAGTCCCGTTCAAAATCACGGGGGTATTGAGCCAGATCCTCCCGGGGACCAAACTGCATCGGATTTACATACAAGGACACTACCACCACATCACAGGTCTTCCCTGCTTCCTCCATCAACGCCAAGTGGCCGGCGTGAAAGTAACCCATAGTTGGCACCAGACCCACTGTTTGGCCGGCGCCCCTGGCAGTCCGGACAAAATCTTTGATTTCCGCTATGGTGCGGCAAATAAGCATGATCTTAACTCCTAATTTTTACTTAATATTTTTCAGCACCGTCTCATCCATCGCGAAACTATATTCAGGGCTAGGGAAGGCGCTGTTTTCTACTTCGGCACGGAAATCACGTAAAGACTGGCTGATTATTTCGTGCAGATTGGCGTAACGCTTAACAAATTTAGGCGCAAACCGGCCGGAAAACCCCAGCATATCGTGGATTACCAGCACCTGGCCACTGCAATAGGGCCCGGCGCCGATGCCGATGGTGGGAATACCGATCTTTTCGGTTACCAGCTTGGCCAGCGGCACAGGCACACATTCCAGCACCACTGCGAAAGCGCCCGCTTCTTCCAGAGCCCTGGCGTCATCCAGCAGTTTTTGCGCCGCGTCAGCATCCTTGCCCTGCACTTTATAGCCGCCAAACACATTAATTGATTGAGGCGTCAAACCCAAATGGCCCACCACCGGAATCCCGGCG
>WQUS01000353.1 GCA_009781965.1 Bacillota bacterium
AATCGTAACAGCCGGGCAAAGACAACAGTAACAGCAATACCAACATCAGTTTAATGACTTTAGCGGCCATCGCCATTCCCCCTGCCCTTCAACAGTCCTGCTCCAATCAGCACCAGCAGAATGCCCACCATAATATAAAAGGTGTACTGACTAACAAGCATGTGCGTCCAATAGACGTTTTGGGGCGCATTAGGGGCGAGAAAGGCCACCACCATAGTAAATACGCCAACCGCCAACAGAAATGGCCTGTTGTCGGACACCCGGGCCAAGCTTGCCAGCACGCTGGAACCAATATACACAGAAATGGATAACAATATCAGGTTGCTGAACATCCGAATCGGCAAAAACACTATTTCCAAACGCTGGCCAAACCGGCCCAGGCTAACCACCCGGGCTACCTCAAAAATGGGATCGGCCAGCTCAGTAATCGTCGGATAAGTAAAAACAAAAATAGACGCCAGCACAAAAACAAGAATCACCGTCCCGGCCGCCGTAACAGACCGCAAGCCGATGCTTAAAGCTTTTTCGCGCGGCAGGAATGGGTAGATAAAACCCCAAATCAGGATATATACATAATCACCGGTACTGGCCGACAGGCCTTTCAGTATGTCATGCCAACCGGGACCCCATAAAGGGTAGATGGCGTCAAGGTGCCATAATGGCAGGGTCATGAGTATTAACGCCACAATGCTGACGACAATGATCAACACAAAAAAACGGGCGGTGCGGGCTACCGCTTCCAAACCCAGATAAGCCACCACCAAAGGACCGGCTAAAAAGAAATCAAGGACCAAACTAAGCGGCGTATTCGGCAAAAAAGCGTTCACCGCCATATCGCCCAGCTGCCTTAAGGTCAGCCCGGCTCCGACCACAAAAATAGCCAAATAAAAAAGACAAAAAATGATATTGAGGTAAGGACCGACCAATTTTTCCCCTGTCTCCGCCAGATTTAAATCCGGTTCCCTTTTCAGCGCCACCGCCAACAGATACACTACGGCTAAAGCCAGGATTGTATCAACGACGGGAAATATCCAGGCAGCCTCCTTACCGCTGCCAAAAAAGATAACATGGGCCAAAAGTATTCTGGACACCAGAGACAGAAATATTAAAGCGCTTGCCTCGGCCACTCCGATAAGCGGCTTATCACGCATCATGTTTGACCATCTTCTTTACTGCCGGGCCGCAGCCAGCGGCGGCTTATTTTCGGCTGAGAGCGTTTTTTCAGCGGATCCAGGTAATCAGGCCTGTTCTCCTGACTCCAGATCGGGCGCCGCCAGATGTAACCGACGCCATTGTTGGTGGTCGGAGCAAGGGGCGCCAAAAATGGCACTCCGAAAGATTTCATACTGCTCATTAATCCCACATGAATAAACACACCGACCCAAACGCCCAGCAGACCCAGCACCGCGGCTAAAATGATGTAGAAAAACCGCATCAGGCGGACGGACAGGGATAATGGATAGTCCGGTACGGCAAAGGATCCGAGGGCGGTTACTGCCACCACAATCACTAAAATGGGACTGACGATATTGGCGGCTACCGCCGCCTGGCCCAGAATCAACGCTCCCACGATGCCCAAAGTAGTGCCAATGGTCCCGGGGATCCTAATCCCAGCCTCCCGAATCAATTCAAAGGAAGATTCCATGATTAGCACCTCCACAATGGATGGAAAGGGCACCTTTTCCCTGGCCCCGGTAATAGCCATCAGCAGGTCCGTAGGGATAAATTCCTGATGGTAAGCCACAATAGCCACATAATGGGCGGGCAGCAACAGCGCCATGAACAGTCCCAAATAGCGTAAAATACGCATCATATCACCGAAGGGCCAGCGCACATACATATCTTCCGGAGACTGCATAAGGTTGAAAAATGTGCAGGGCATAATCATCACAAAGGGGTTGCCGTTCACCAGCACGGCAATCCGGCCTTCCAGCAGGCTGGCAGCCACCCGATCGGGACGTTCGGTGGTCATGATCTGGGGTATCAGATGCAGCGGCTGGTCTTCAATAAGCTGTTCCACCAAGCCGGTTTCCTGAACCATATCGGAACGGATTGATTCCAGGCGCCGTTTGACCTCCGACACCAAATCGGGATTAGCAATGTCGGCCATGTACATTACCGCGCACTGCATGGAAGTGGCTGCCCCCACCTTGACAAACTCAGTCACCAGGGAAGGGCGCTGAATAATTTTTCGCACCATGGCGGTATTGATCCGCAGCATTTCGGTAAAGCCTTCCTGAGGACCAAAGATGACCGACTCCACCCGGGGAGGGCCAATACCGCGAAAGGGCCAGCCCTTTGTCTCCAGCAGCAGCGCGCGGTCGCAACCCTCAATAAACAATGCGCTGTTGCCGTTCAAAATATCATTGATCACCTGATCGTAAGAACTGCCTTCGCTCACTTGATTATTAGGCAACAGGGTCTCTTTCAGCCGGTTGAAAAAATAGCCGCCGCCAGAATCATCTCCCCCTTGATGGCCCGGCGGATTAGCCAGCAACATCAGCGGCTGCAACACCGCCAAATCCTGAAGCTGGGAGTTGGCCGCTCCATCAATAAACACCAGCAGCGCCTGAGCCGGCTGACCGGCGCCAATGGTAAAATGGCGGAATACCACGTCCTTGTTTTGGGGCGCCCGGAAAACCTTTTCCAACACTCTTTTATTTTCCGCCAACCGCGGGGAAAGCCCGACCTGCTCATGCCAAAGGCGATCGAGGGCCTGGTTTTCTTCCATCAGTGTCGAGTATTTTTCTCTTTTGTACGCTTTATCCGCAGCGCCCGTTCTTATTGTTCCGCGTTTCCGGCGCACGCTGTTTTTCCGCCGGCTAACTCTGTTCCCGCCGTCATCGGCGCCTACTTTCTTCCCGCCGGCTTGCTCTCCATTTGACGCAGCTAAATTACGGTCTGCGTTTTCAGCCGTTTGCCCGTTGTTATCCGGCGCTCTGTCTGCGGCGCCAGACTTAAATTTTATAGGGACGGAGGTTGGCTTTTGATAGATGAGCAATTGGAACAGTTTTTTTATCCGGGACAACAATACAAACCTCCCTGCAGGGGACGTAATATCAGCGGCACTGACTTTTTTTAATATGCCCGGCATTGAGTAGTTTATGTGGCTAATAACGACTTGAAAATAGCCTTCTCCGGATCATACCGCGGCTATTCAAGGTCCTATATTTAGTTTTAACAATGTTTGAAAAATGATGCCGGTGACGGCAACGAATTTGGCGGCAAACAATCGACGGTGGAACTAAAGCAGATCTCAGGGGCAAAACAGGAGGCAAAATGCGACCGGGGGCAGGTTTTGTTTTTCAAAACCAGCCCCCGGTTAATAGTTGTCTTTGCTCAATTTCACAACCTTCTTTCCAGTGTTTTCACTTATCCCTTTTTTGGGGTTGAGCTTTCACGCCTGGCGCCATCCGACTCGAATTTAATCTTTTCCAGTCCGATGTCTTTAAGAATTTGATCGATTAACTCTTTATTCATTTACAAGCCTCCTTTTTTAGGTAGAGTATTTATATTATATAATTAATTTGGCAAAATTCAATAATTTTTTTGAAAAATTTTTTTCCAAAAACTGCTATATTGCTGGTCAGACCCTGTGCTTGTTAATACCCATAGCCCAGGCACGCAAAACTATTAACCGTAAGCGATTTCTCGAATGAGCATGAGCGCACGGTTAATAGTTTGGCGTGCCGCTCGATGCTGAACAGTACCTTGCCCAGGCACGCAAAACTACTTTTCAACAGTATTCTTTTTGTTTTTTCTCCGGCTGCTCAGCAGCCCCGCCAAAATGAATAGCGTTCCCAAGCCACAAAGCAGCGGGATGGGCCAGCGCAACAAACCGGTTTGAGCCAGGGCCGGCAGAGAAGCAGCAGCGCCTGGGGCGCCCGGGACAGCTGAAGCCTCCGGGGAGCCCGGAATAGACAAAATACTTGCCTCCGGCAAGCCTGAGTCAGCCGGGGAACTCTCCTCCCCGGGTCCGATTGAAAGCGGCTTCATTGATCCCCAGGAGTCCCCGGAATCGCTAAAAGCATCGGAGCCGGGACCGTCTCCCGGTTCGGGAGACGGTCCCGGACCAGGAAGCGGTCCCGGACCGGGAGGCGGTCCGGGCGGAGTTAGCGGTTCCGTTTTGGGAAAAGCAACGACAACCTTGTTCCAGCCACGCTGATCCTGATAAGGTACCGCCACCAGAAAAGGCGCCATTTGATAACCTGCCTGCGCCGCATCGGTCTGCGCCGCGAGGTACAGCCCGGCCGGCAAATCGGTAAAAACGGCCTGACCCTGTCCGTTCGTAACTTGAACAGTCCGGGCGATATTATTAGCTTTAAGATAGGCGTCTAAGCTCTGGGAAAGATTTTTATTCTCTGCCGCGGTCAAAACCCCATCCGGCGGCAAAAGGACTTTGGTCGGCTCTAAGGAGCTGATTACCGTATATTCCGGCGCGCCGTTCACTTCATCAACCGCAGCCACCAGAAAAAGGCCTAATTTAATGCCGGACAGAGCCTGACCACCATACGCCAACTCAATGGTCAGTGCATTATCCGGGCGGGAAAAATCTACCGCATCCGCGTGAGCCAAGGACAGCGTAAGGAACAGTAGGACGATTAAAACTATCACCGCTCGCTTCACCAATTATTGCCCCCTTTTTTCCCGCCATTTGTAGGTTAATATGCCGCTCAGAAAGATTAGGCCCAGTCCCCAGCCGGTGTATTTTACAGCGCCCGGTCCGCCCGTTTCAGGTAATTGGGGACCAAAAAAGTCATTGTGTTGCTTGGTATTGGCGACGGTAAACAAGCCGGTGGGCTTCAGCTCGATCTCCCTGCCGCCGGTCAGTTCCCGGGCCTCGGGCGGCTGTGTGCCGTAAGAAAACAGCCTCACCCGGTCGGCCCCGGCAGGCATCTGATACCCGTCCGGCTGCCGTACCTCAACCAAAGCGTAAACGGCGTTGGCCGATGGATTAAGCCAGCCGCTTCTAATGACGGCATTACCCCCGCCGTCGGAAATAGCGGTCCCCGCGTAGTAAAGGGTCATCCCGCCGACGGTATAGGTCGGGTCTATGCCGGCCGGCGTCTGAACCGGATCATAGTCGGCAGGCGTCCGGCCATCCGGAAGCCACACATACAAAGCGAAGGTCGCGCCGGCAAGGGGAGCTTGTGTCTCAGCGTCTCTTTTCAGCACTGTCACCCGCCCGCTGGCAGCAAAACCGCTGGTATTGTAGCTGTCGATGCTGAAGGAGTCGGTCACCGATGCGTAATCCACCCCCTGAATCCGGGCTTCATTTTTAACCGTCACAGTAGTATTAACCCTGCCTACGATAAGCGCTTTGTAATAAACTTTGATGGGCGTCTGATCCGGGAAAGTGAAAGCAATATGCTGATCATCTCCGATTGCGCAGCTCCATGGCCCTGGAGACGGCGGATTGCTGAAATCTATCTTTTGTATTTGATTGCCGGCGCCGTCCATGAGCCAAACTTCGATCGTGTCCGGAAAAATAGCGAGGGTATCGCTCATTTGATCCGTGACGGTAATATAGTTGGCGCTGCCGGCAAGTCTCTTGCCGCCCGGGTTCACATCAAGGGACACCGAAGCAACATTGCCGCCGTAGGTCATCGACTTGTCAATAACCGGCGTGCCCGCCGTCACTGTCGTACCGGCGGAAAAACCGCCGAATCGGGCTTCGTTCCGATATGCGCGGGGCGCCCCGTCATCGTTAAACTGCAGCCAATAGCTAATCAGGAAAACGGCCTTGGCCGGATCATCCGTGCCCGTTTGCTCCCGCAGAACAGGCTGGAAAGGGCGCATCCCGGTTACCAGGTTACCGCTCCTGACCACCGCCGGCAGGTTCATCATCACATTGTTGGGCAGCGTCAGTTTGTTGCCGTGGATATAACCGGGCGTCAGGTCGACAATGGAGCCGTTGCCGTCCGCCGCGTAGGGTCCGTAGGCCCAGCTGCCGTTGGCCGGACAGGATATGCTGAAGGAGTTGGGCACATAACGCAGGCTGGCGTCCCATTCATCGATGAAATCGTTACCGGATAAAAACCAGCCCGGCTGGACGGCAACCAGATAATGGATCCATTTGCCGGTGACCTCGGCGCATTTGGTAATTGGTCCGTAGATATTTTTAATCACGCTAAGAGAATCTACGTGCTGGTCAAAATTCAGATATTTCAACTGAGCGACATTGGTCACCCGCCCCTTGGAGGGGTAACGGGTAATATTAGCCGGCTTCCCGTCGTTCGTCGTCAAGGCTTCCCGCAGGGTCATCCCGACGCCGTTCACCAGCACCGGCGCGCCATTTACCAGTACCGGCGCGTCCAGCGGCGCCCGGTAAACGAACACCAGGGTCGCGTTCTCGGTACTAATCGGCCAGAGACTGTCTTTAGGATAATAGTTGCCTCCCTGGTCTGCGGCCATCGCCGAGTTATTGCCCAAGTACAATGAAAAGTTCCCCAACCGGTTAACTAGCGTATAGTTTTTGGGGTCTGTAAAATCAACGAGCATGGCGCCGTTTGCCCCATATGCCTTTAAGGAAATGACCTCCGGCGCGTAGCTTATTGTCATCGCCGTCTGCCGCCCGTCTAACCAGCCATATACCACTGTGGGATCCACCAGCCAAACCGGCCGTCCCGCCAGACTTTTGGGGATCTGAGCGGTAACGGTGAACTCGATAGCATCCTGGCCATAATTCTGCCCGTCTGCCGTTACATACCGGCCGTCCTTGGCGACCCCGATACCGTCCGGCCTGGGATAGCCAATAGTTACGTCTTTGTTGTACGGGGGCGGATTGTCAAGGTTTGGATTGCCAAAATCAACCGTGATTTGGTTGCCATAGCTACCACTGGTGTAATTTTCCATGTCGGCAATCTTGGTAATGTAGCTGGGACCTGTTTGCTGTCCTTGAGCGTCAAGGGCGCCAATCGTCACGCCGCAAATCTCGCCGTAAAGCTCCGGGCCGGGAACGGTAATGGTAAACTGGTTAGCGCGCCCTTCTTGGGGGAGGTCAAAGGGCATTGCATAAACCACATGACCAGCCCGGTTCTTAAAGTTCACTGTTACTGTCTGGGTTGGGAAAACCATGCCGGCAGTCAGGGTATCGGTGAGCACAGCTCCGTTTAAAGGAGTTTTGCCGTCACCAACATACCAGCCGGACCAGGCGGCGGTACCGTCAAGGGCCGCGGCAGGCGTCGACTCTTTGCCCATGAACCGGCGGTTAAGCGCCAGATCAGCCTGGGATTCGATCGGCTGTTCAAGGTCCTTATCCATCACCGCAACAGTATTGCGGGTGTCAATCGCATAGCCATATTGGTTTGCCGCAAGGGCCTCGACAACCGGCGCCAGATCCGCAAAATATTCCACTTTGATGGTATAACCGGCAGGCAGCACATAGTCTCCGAAGCCGATCCCGAACCGGCCCGTGGACTCATCGTATGTGTAAACGTAATCCCGGCCTGCCACAAGAGGCGTCGGACTGCCCCACCGGCCGGCAAAAGTTTTGCTGTCATCCAGCACGGTCACCCGCAGCGAGCCTGGCACAGGCCGGTTGGAAAAAGAGGCATAATCGCCCCCGACCGCAGCTGCTTCCAGCTGATCATTCAGGGTAATGCCGGTGGCGTCGCCGCCATTAGCCGTAATCGCAATAGTATAAGACGTTTGTTTAGTGTCGGGGTTATATCCGGCCGGATCATTTAAACCATCGCTCGCATATTCGGAAGGCGCCCAAAAGTAGACGCTTTTCTCCACCGATAAAGACGGCGATTGCGGCGGGGCGATCTCCAGCTCCATCTGCGACTCAACGCCGCCCCAATCGATCAGGGAGGGGCGGCCCTCTTTGGTAAAGGTCCCGGAAAGCTGCAAGACCATTACCGAGAAGTTATTGTTGGTAAAATAATATACCGGCGGCTCCGCCTGGGGATCAGTCGGAACCCAGTGCGGCGGCTCGCCCGGTTCCGCATCGTTTTCAATATTGTTAAAATAGAAGGTGACCATGCCGCTGCTCTTGTCTATTTTGTATGTCCCCAATACCACATTGTCGCTGTCGTCCGCATACATGACGCCCTCTGTGGCCCCGACGACTTTTATTTCCGGCGGCAGTTGATATGTCATGTAGTACGCGGGCGGGTCCGAAGCATCATCGCAGGCGGCCCAAAATTGTTTATCCCAATCCTCCTTGAAGATGATGGTAAAATTATAAGTATCACCAACCGAGTAATTGCCGGTGACCGGATCTCCGTCGGCATCCGTAATCTCCACGCCGGCGGTGAAGTCGTTTAATTGATCGCTGTAATAACCGGCCGACCCGGGCGGCAGCAGTAACCGGGTCGGGGAGAGCAGCGGCAGCGGGCTAAGGGGATCCGGCGTCTGCTCGCCGGCCACAGCCTGTGGATGGGGATCCGTCCGGTTTGACTCTGTGGACTGCTCAAGTGAGTAAACGAGGTTGGCGACGGTTTGCGCCCCCGGGAAGTTTGCAGCGGCGGCTATTTTGGAGGCATAGCAATCCGCCTCTACCGCAGGGATTTGCTCTGCCGCTCCGCCGGCCGGCGTTACTTCTTTCGTATAAGCATACTGGGATAGCATTAGACAGACCAAGGCAGCAATTATGAGGCCGCACAACAGGAGCGGAATCCTTACCGCCGCACGGCGCGCCAGGGCGGTAAATCGTTTGAGTTTGAACCCAGGTAACTGATCATTCAAACCATACGCCTCCTTACTAGTTACTGGTCAGACCCTGTGCTTGTTAGTACCCGTAGCCTTGGCCCGTAAAGTTATTAACCGTAAGCGATTTCTCGAAGAGTATGAGCGCACGGTTAACTCGATATTCGAGGTTCGAGGTTCGAGGTTCGAAATTATGCTGTGCTTGCTCATACGCAAAGCCTAGGCAGGCTAAACTATTAACCGTAAGCGATTTCTCGGAGAGCATGAGC
>WQUS01000354.1 GCA_009781965.1 Bacillota bacterium
CCCGGTGGGGTTAGTCTCTCGCAGCGGCACCTTTTCGTATCAAGTGGCAACTGCCCTAAGTCAGGCTGGCATTGGCCAAACCACTTGCGCCGGTATCGGCGGCGATCCCATTACCGGTATTTCATTTGTCGATATATTATCCCGATTTGAAGCGGATCCGGATACCGAAGGGATAGTCTTAGTCGGGGAAATTGGCAGAACCAGTGAAGAAGAGGCGGCGGAGTACATCGGCAGAGCCGTTACCAAGCCGGTGGCAGCCATCATCCTTGGCGAAACAGCGCCTCCGGGTAAACAACTGGGCCATGCCGGCGCTATTATTACAGCGGGGCGGGGCACTTATGAGAGTAAACATAACGCATTTAAAAGCGTGGGCGTACCGGTGGCTCATACAGCGAAAGAAGTGGCTGTTTTAATGGCTGATTTATTATCTAAAAGTAAAATAAAGCAATGAGGTTATTGGAGGGAGATTCAGTGTCCTACAAATATTTTCTATTGGATACGCCGGCGCCGCATGTGTGCCTGATCACCATCAACAGACCGGAACAACGTAATGCTGTAAGCGCAGAAATGTGGAGGGAATTGCGAAGCGTTTTTGAGGCCGCACGCGCCAATCAAGATATCCGAGTGGTAATAATAACTGGGGCGGGAGGCAAATCCTTTGCTTCCGGGGCGGATATTTCTGAGATGGAGCAGTGGACAGACAGGGAAAAACATCGTGAATATATTAGCTTTATGGAGGGGGCTTTTGAAGCAGTTTCCAACTTTCCCCGGCCGGTAATTGCCATGATCAACGGATTTGCTTTAGGCGCCGGGTGCGAAATTGCCCTGGTTTGTGACCTCAGGATAGCAACGGATAAATCTAAATTCGGTATTCCGGCGGCTAAACTGGGCATTGTTTTAAATTACCCGATGACTTTGCGTTTGGTTAATTTAATTGGCGGCGGCGCCACTAAGGAATTGCTTTTTACAGGAGATATAATTGATGCCGGCAGAGCCTACCAACTTGGCTTGGTTAACCGAGTGGTGGAAAAAGAAAATCTCTATGACGAATGTCTTGGGATAGCGCAAAGGATTATTGATTGCGCTCCTCTGGCTGTTGATGGAGATAAAAAGGTGATCAATTATTGTTTAAGAGATACTGGCTTAGATAACCCTGAAATAGAGGAGATTGAACTGAGATCTTTCGAATCAGAAGATCATTTGGAAGGAGTAAAGGCTTTCTTGCAGAAAAGAAAACCGGCCTGGCAGGGAAGATAGCGAAGAAGATGGCGCATTATGGCGTACGGCGGTTACTGGTCAAGCCCTGTGTTTGTTAGTACTCATAGCCCAGGCACGCAAAACTATTAACCGGAAGCGATTTCTCAAAAGAGCATGAGCGCACGGTTAATAGTTTTGCGTTGGATGGTGCGAAAGCAGTAAAGTGTGAACAGTAACATACATCGTTGCCATTGACCGCAAGCAGGGAAAATTATGAACGGCTATGTTTACATTACCGATTAGTAGGAGGAATTGGATATGTCGGAAACTAAACGTTTGGCAGATTATACTGTTCATTTATCCTTTGCGGATTTGAGCGCCGATGTGGTGGAGATGGCAAAGCTGAGCTTGCTTGATTGGCTGGGCTGTTGTATCCGGGGCTTTTATGAGAAGCCTGCGTTAATTGCACAGGAAGTACTGAAACCTCAGGCCCCGGAGGGCAAGGCAACTGTTTTCTCCCAAAACCCGTGGCGTACAAGCGCGCTGTTTGCTTCTTTGCTCAATGGGCTTGCGTCACATGCTTTGGATATGGACGATGTTCATACCGCCAGCCAGACGCACTTAGGTGTTGCCGTGATTCCGGCAGCTTTGGCGGCGGCGCAGGAATTGCCCGCAGTGAGTGGAAAGGAGCTAATCACGGCCATTGTTGCCGGTTATGAAATCATGGGCCGGGTCGGCAGATCGGTGATGCCTGATTCCTATTACTATTGGCATACCACTGGGACAGCCGGCGCCTTTGGCAGTGCGGCGGCGGCGGGTAAGCTGTTGGCTTTGAATGCAGACGAGATGGTGTTTTGTTTGGGTTCGGCTGGGACACAGGCAGCCGGCCTCTTTGAATTTTTGAAGGACGGTACGAACAGTAAAACCCTTCATGCGGGCAAGGCGGCTTTTAACGGTCTGCTTTCTGCGCAACTGGCTAAGAAAGGTTTTACGGCGGCTTACAAGATTCTTGAGGGTGAGAAAGGATTCTTGAACGCCATGTCCCAAAAACCACAGCCCAATTTATTGACAGAGGGGCTCGGACAAGGTTTTATCATCAGCGAAAATTCATTTAAGCCTTATGCCTGCTGCCGTTGGACTCATCCGGCGATTGGGGCTGCCTTGGCAATCCGTGCCCGCAATAATCCAGATCTCACAGCCATCAAAAAAATAACCATCAAAACTGACGATACCGGATTGGATGTGACTGACAATGCAAATCCTCAAACTATTTACGGCTGTAAATTCAGCATTCAATACTGTGTCGCCGCGGCATTATTGTTCGGACGGCTAGGGATCAATGAATTCAGCGAAGAAAATATTAAAAACCCTGATATACTTAGGCTGATTGGGCTTTGTGCGACTATTGCGATTGACCGGGAGGCCGCTGGCAGAGGGGAAGTAGATGGCAGAACAGTTGTTAGGATAGAGATGACGGACGGAAGCGTTCTGGAAGAAAAGGTTCTTCTTCCGCTGGGCGATTCGCAAAACCCCATGAAGTTTTCTGACATAGAAGATAAATTCCGCTCGCTTACGGAATCTGTATGTACGAATCAGCAGATTGCCGATATTCTTCGTTTTGTTTGGGAGCTGGAGCAGCTGCAAAGTGTTTCGGAAGCCTTTAACTTTTGATTTTGCTCCATGCTATGTACGGGAGACTAAAGGAGGCATTAGCGTGAGCCTGCTTAAAGGATTGCGTGTTTTGGATTTAACCAGAATCTTATCCGGACCCTTTTGCACCATGAATCTGGCGGATTTAGGGGCCGACGTAATCAAAATCGAACGGTTGTTGGGTGATGATTCAAGGTCTACCGGGCCTTTCGTCAACGACGCCAGCGGATATTTTATGAGCGTCAACCGAAACAAGAGAAGCGTCGCCATAGATCTTAAAACCAGTGAAGGGAAAGACCTGTTTATAAGAATGGTAGCTAACGCCGATGTTGTTATAGAAAACTTCCGTCCCGGGACCATGGAAAAG
>WQUS01000355.1 GCA_009781965.1 Bacillota bacterium
TTAACCGTGCGCTCATACTCTTCGAGAAATCGCTTACGGTTAATAACTTTACGGGCCTGGGCTACGGGTACTAACAAACGTTACTGGTCTGACCAGTAACGCGATTTGCCTTGGCAAAGGTTAAGATTTTTGAAACAACTTAAGATATTGTCCGTATCCCTCGGCCGCCAGTTTTTCAACCGGGATAAACCGCAAGGCGGCGGAATTGATGCAGTAACGTTTCCCCGTGGGCGCCGGGCCGTCGTCGAAAACGTGCCCCAGGTGAGCATCGGCGGCAACACTGCGCACCTCGGTGCGGACCATGTGGTGGCTTAAGTCGCTTTTTTCCTTGATTTCCTCCGGCGCCAGGGGTTTGGTAAAGCTGGGCCAGCCGCAGCCGGCGTCAAACTTATCCCGTGAGCTGAACAGCGGCGCGCCGGAAATTATGTCGACGTAAAGCCCTTCTTTTTCGTTGGCCCAGTAGGTATTGTTGAAGGGCGGCTCGGTGGCGTTTTGCCTGGTGACGGCATATTGCAGCTCGGTTAATCGGGCCTTTAATTTTTCGTCGTCTTTTTGGTGTTCCCAATGGCTGCTGATAAAGGATCACCTCCTGCATTATTGCGACACGCCCATAACGGGCGGGATTCTTTTGGGGATAGCCTGCTTTTTTTCGCTTTTTTTACACTGTATAACGAAAAGGCAAATAATTCAAGTGATTGTTCTCTTTACAACTGCTCTTTTACCGGATCCGCAAATCTTTATAAATTAAAGATTTAAAAAATCCCTGCCGGTTTATGACGGGCAGGGATTTTTTATCGAGGCAAATTTTATTTTGTTACAATAGCGCCGCTATCGCAGACGAAGGTACAAGCGCCGCATTCAACGCAAAGCTCTTGCTCGATGGCGTATTTGTCTCCTTCATTTTTAACGGCCTTAATGGGACACTCATCAGCGCAGTTGCCGCAAAGGACGCAATCATCCGTAATTTCATAAGCCATAATTGCTCTCTCCTTAGGTAATTTTTTAACCGGCTGGAAATCCTAACTCGGCCATCTTAAGGTGTGACTTATTACAAATCTCCTGCTCCGCAACAACCAGCTCATGTTGACTATAGTAATCCAGCGCTGTTTTGCCGGACTGAATGCTCTGTAACACAGATTCGCCGGTAGCCTTTCCTGTCACCAAGGCACTGGTAATGCCGTCAAGGGCCCTTACAAAACCGGCCGCTTCGCCAACCAGCAGAATATTTCCTTTGCCCAGCAAATAGTCTCCTCGAAAGGGTTGATCATTCATGATGATTCCCCGGGTCATGGTGGTTTTGGCAATTTTTAATCCGTGTTGGGCGGTTAAAAAGTTTACATACCTCTTTAACAAATTTTTTGCTGTTTCTCCCCAGGTTGTGGCTGCTGTGATGTGGAGGTTTTTGCCTTTATGCAGAATACTGCCAAAAGAATGCTGGTCAAGAATCCAATACATCCATCCCGGTTCAAGGTCAATTTGGCACTCATAATGTTCTTCATAAAGAGCAATCCAGTTTAACGATTGCTCTAATTCCGGCGCCAGGGTTCTTCTGACCCTGGAGATGGTACCGTCGGCGCCGATAAGATATTTAGCTTTAATTTCCATGTACTTACCGTTATGTTTCACTTGGACGGTGATATTTTCAGGTTCCTCTTTATAGTCAATGAGAAAACAATTGTCTGCCAGTGCCGCGCCGCTTGCTTCACATAACCACAAATCGAATGCTGAGCGGGACACATTAAACCCATATTCGTCTGAGGGATCTTCGGCTAAATCCAGCGCGGGAAAAGACATCACCCGGCTTTGGTCGTCATTCATGCGCACATAACGGCTACACTTTAATGTGCGTGGGGTGGTAAAAATATGTTCCGGAAGATCGTCGTAATGTTGCTCAAGAAACTTCCTGGCGCTGGGCAGGATCACGCCGCTGCACATTTTATCCCGCGGCAAAGGGCATTTTTCAATGATTACAACATCCAGCCCGGAGTGACAAAATGTTTTTGCGGCGGCAGCGCCTGCCGGGCCGGAACCAACAATAATGACATCGTAGTTTTCCTTCAATGCCGACATATTAAGCGCTCCTTTCTACTTTCGCAATCGGCTCACTGGGCTCGGCAAATGCCCTTGGTTTTTTTAACGCCATTGCCACTACAAAACCAACCACAGCAACAATAGTTACGATCATTAAGGAAGCATGGTAAGTGTGGGTTTTGGTTAGTGCAGTTGAGCCGAGACTGACTCCCACCGTACCGCCGATCAAACCTAAGCCCATGGCCATGCCGCCTATTCTGCCCGTAATATGTTCCGGATAATTTTTAGAGATAAAGGCCATGACCACAGAAATGCCCTGGCCAAGGAAAAACGCCGGTATCAACATAACGAGCAATAACAGGGGATTGGCCCCCTGGCCTACAACCCCGGGCAGCCGGACAAAGAAATAAATACCGGTCATGAGAAAGGCCAGCATAACCTGCAGCCGATAGCCGCCTTTGTAAATCCGGTCATTTAACCAACCGCTAAGCAGCGCGCCTAACATAAAAACAGGCTGAAATACCATCATCAATTGTCCGGCCGCCACGGGACCAAAGCCAACCCCAGTCGGCGCCGGAATGGCAAAATACCCGGGTGTCATGTCGAGAATTGCTTGCAATAACCAATTGAACAAAAATACATAGACCACACACAAGTAGGTGATCGGCTCCCGCAGAGCCAGCTTAAAATAATTGGCGGCGATATTGGTATCTTCATGTTCTTCCACGATCAACTCCGGCGCCTTCGGGCCAAACAGCATGATGGCGGAAAAAATTAAGAAGATAATAGCCGGAATTGCCATCCAAACCATAGTTACCGGCCAGGATTTGGTGGCCATAAAAACAGCGGGGGAGGCGCCAAAACCAATAAATACCCCCAGGCCAGTAGCCGTGCCTTGAACCCCGGTAATCAGCCCGCGCTCCTTTACGGGGAACCACTCGGCTGCCATTCGAGCGATAGTGGTCAGAATTGGACCGGTTCCCAGCCCCCCAATAAGCCGCAGCATAATTATTGCCGGCAAACTTGGCCCCACCAGCGGTGTAAAGGCTGCGGATAAAACAAGTAACACCCCGCAGACCAAATAAACTTTAACTACTCCTACTCTGTCGACCACGGCTCCGCCTAAAATGCCCCCGATGCAGACAGTCACGGTCCATAAAGCCATTACTGTCAAAGTTGTTAGGCCCAATTCAATGCCCAGATATTTTGCTACCTCACCAATGAGGGGGGAAGGAGCAATCATAATGATCCCTTGGGCCATAACTCCGATTAACATGGTTAACATAACAAACCAGCGAAACTTTGGATAGACAATAACGTTATCTGTTTTCATAATGCTGACCTCCTTTAATAAAAATTTATTGGCCCTTAAATGTGGGCGGACGCTTTTCTACAAAAGCGCTTAGCCCTTCTTTGACGTCTTCGGAGCGCAAAAGCCACATGACGGTTCCCCGTTCAATAGCCAGCGCGGCTTCGATACTGTCGCAGGTGATGGAGTTGTTAATCACGTTTTTGGCGCCGCGCAGCGCCAGGGGCGGTTTGGCCATCATGGCCGCAACGGTGGCTTCCACTGCCTCGTAAAGTTGCTCCCGGGGCGTTACCTTGTTGACCAAACCCCATTGATAAGCTTCGGCGGCGTCAATAATCTCACCCTTGTAGATCATCTCTTTGGCCCGGTTGACCGGGATTTTGCCGGGCAAACGGACTGTGCCGCCCCAACCGGCCAGGATGCCGAGATTAATTTCCAGCAAACCGAAGGTGGCGTTTGCGGCGGCATAGATAAAGTCGCAACAAAGGGCCAGCTCAAGCCCGCCGGCGTAGCAGGCGCCGTTTACCGCCGCTATCACCGGCTTTTCCATATAAGTAAGCAGGTGTTGTATGCGGTATCCTTGTTGGAAGCTGTAATCATAGCTGCTGACCACATCCAAAGACTGAAAAAGATTAATGTCGCCTCCGGAGCAGAAGGCTTTGTCTCCGGCGCCGGTAAGCACCACGCAGCGGATGGAATTGTCCGTTAAGGTGTGTTCCAGCGCTTCCAGCAGCTCCGCCTGCATTTTCAAGGTCAGGGAATTCCTCATTTTTTCATTGTTCAGGGTCAGCCACAGAACTTCGCCGTTTTTTCCTTTTCTCTCGTAGATAAGCTGCTCAAACTCAGGTTTGTAGGCGGTCATCTTTTCACTCCTCATTTTAACGGCCGAAACATGACCAGGGTGGTATCCTCAGTGACGGAGTCAAACACCGCCTCCACGGCCATACCGATTTTAACCTCTTCCGGCGGGCAGTCCACTATTCTGCTGAGCATCCTGACCCCTTCAGGCAAATCCACAAAAATCAAGGTATAGGGTTGATCTGCGGTAAATGCCGGGGGCGCTCCCGCATAGGTGGTGGAAAAGGAATAAACGGTTCCTCTTTTTGACGACTCAATCCATTCATAGTCCAAAGACATGCATTCCGTACAATACATATAAGGCGGGAAGTCGATATGTCCGCAGCTGGTGCATTTCTTCAGCAATAACTTGTTTTCTTTGGTCTTCTCCCAGAATGTCCGGGACCATTGCTGGGGCTGGGGCAGCGGTTTGTTATATTCTGCCGGATTCATTTTTTTTGGCTCCTTTCCTAAACAATTTCATTGCCCATAATGCTTACGTGACAATCCATCCAGGCGCCCCCGCCACAGTTTTCAATCAGGAAACGGGCGCCCGGCACCTGGGCTTTGCCTGCCTTACCCTGGAGCTGGCGCACGCATTCCACCAGCAGCGCGGTGCCCACGCCGGTTCCGGTATGGCCGAAGGAAAGGGCTTCTCCGTTGGTGCAGGTGGGAATTCTGCCCCCCGGCCAGGTGTGGCCCTCCAGAAAGACCTGCCCCGCTTCTCCCCGTTTGGCAAAGCCAAAGGCTTCAAAGAACATGAGGATGTTGGCCGGGTAGGCGCCATAAATTTGGGCGATATCCATATCTTCAGGTCCGAGTCCGGCCTGGGCGTAAGCGTCAAGGGCAGGCGGCTCGTTAACGATCCTGGTTAAATCCTGGGCCTTGGTTAAATTGCGGTGGGAAAACCGTGAACCCTCGCCCAGCAGATAGACTGGCTTATCCACCAGCTGCGCCGCCCGCTCCGCGGTGGTCATGATAAAGGCGCTTCCTCCGTCAGCCAGCAAATTACACATGAAAGCCGTGTAGGGGGTAGCAACCATTTTGGCGTTGAGCACCTGCTCAATGGTCAGTTCTTTTTTTTGCATGGCGTTTTCATGGAGCAGGGCCCATTTCCGGTGTGATACGCACACGGCGGCTAACTGTTCCTTGGTGCAACCGGTTTCATACATATATCTTTCCGCGATCATCCCGCCCAGGGCGTTGTAATTCATGCCGTAAGGGATTTCCCATTCCGGATCGCAGCCGGCTTTGGCAAAGCCCTCCGCCGTCTGCCCCGGAGTAAAATCCGAGAATTTCTGCGCGTGAACCACCAGCACCATTTCAGCCGCGCCACTGCCCAATAATCCCTCGGCGGCTTTGCGTACCGCGTGGCTGGAACCGCCGCCGGCGGAAACCAGTTGGGTGTTTTTGCAGCCTTTCAGCCCCAGCGCTTCGGGCAGCCGGCCGAAGGTGACCTCGGCATTCCAGTCATTGCCCATGATGGACATTTGGCCGATCACCGCGTCGATGTGGTTTTTGTTGATCCCGGCGTCCTTGATTGCTTGGTAGCCAACCAGTGAAGCAATTTCCAGGTGGCTCCGTTCCGGATACCAACCGCAGGGCACTTCGCCGGTGGCAATAATGGCATACTGTCCTTTACTCATAGTGACCCTCCTTCTTTAACAAATCTCTAAAGCGACTTTAAGGTTTTAATCCGTCAGTGAACTTATTGAGGATGCCCGGACACATCAACCGCCGATAATGATTTCAAATGCTTGGTTTCAGGCAGGAAAATAAGAGGCAGCACGGCTAACAGGTAAATAACAGAAGTACCTCCAATAGCGAAAGTAAGAGAAGTTTTGGCGCCTATAACGGCAAGGATGGTCGGGGCAAAGAAAGCGAACATCCGGGCTACATTGAAGATCGTATTGACACTTGTAGTCCTGATTTCGGTAGGGAATAATTCTGAAAAGTAACCGCCGGTAATGCCGAAGAAAGGATAGGTTAAAAACGCATATACCGGTGCAAACATAAATAGCGCACTGGGGTTGTTAATGGAGACAAAAATCAAAATCGCTGCTACCGAAGCGAGCAAGGATATATAAGCGGGCAATTTTCTTCCCCACCGGTCAGCTATCTGACCAATTAAAAGAAATCCGATTAAACCGCCGATGTTAAGCGCGATCATGTAGTTCATAGACTTGACGACACCCATGCCTTTGCTTGAAGCCAGCCAGGAAGGGATCCAACTCATTGAACCGTAGTAGGCATATCCCACTAAAAGCATCATCAAAAGACAAAGGCCCAATCTTCGCCTGATGCCAGGTTCAAACATACGTCTCAAATCGGCAAGTTTTGTTTTGCCCTGTGCATCTCTTTCCTTGGCTTGAAGCCATACATCCGATTCTTTTAAAAATATCCAGACACAAATCGCGAGCACAATTCCGGCCGCCCCGATATAAAAGATGGGGCGCCACCCATAAATGGGCAATATTCGCTGTACGGCCAAAGCCCCAATGATCGGTCCAATCGCCGCCGAACACTGAATGGTAGCCGAGGCCCGGATCCGGAATTTTTGTGCGACAGTTTCAGCTACCATGGTCATGCCAATGCCCCACTGGGCGCCAAGGCCCACGCCGGCAAGAAAACGCAGTATGAACAGTACGGGCAGTGTTTTGCCGAAAGGGAAAAGTACGGTAAACATGGAAAACCAAATCAGCGTCGCTATCATGGCCTTTTTGCGGCCTATCTTGTCCGCAAACCACCCGCTGATTACTCCGCCTATTCCGGCTCCCAACAACGGCGCTCCCAATAAATAACCCATTTGCGTTGCACTAAAGCCCAATTCCTTGGCAATAACCGGAGCGGCAAAAGTCAGGAAATTCCAGTCCATGTTGTCCAGGCAATAGGCCAAAAAAGCAAATAATATAGCCAGGCATGCTCTACGTGTGAGTTTGCTGTCAAACGCTGCGTCGGAATTCATTTTCTCCCTCCTTGTTTTAATGGCATGCCATCATCCATTCTCATAGTGACTGCACGAAGTGACTGCACGAAAAACAAATTTAACTGATAAACCTGTCTCTGCCGGACCAATATCTCTTTTTAACCTCTGCCCGGAGCAGTTTCCCTACCGCTGTTTTGGGCAGCTTATCCGTGAAGGTTACGGTTTTGGGGCATTTATAGCCGGCCAGCCGGGATTTGACGAACCGGATCAGTTCCTCCTCGTCAGCAGACATGCCATCTCTCAGCACAACCACCGCTTTTACAGCCTCGCCCCACTGTTCATCCGGCACCCCGATGACAATAACCTCCATGACTGCCGGATGCTCATATAAAATGTCTTCCACTTCACGGGGATACACATTTTCCCCGCCGGTAATGATCATATCGTGCTTGCGATCCACCAGATAGATGTAACCCTCCTGATCCACGGTCCCCAGGTCGCCGGTATGGAGCCAGCCGTTTCTAAGGGTTTCGGCTGTTTGTTTCGGTTTTTTCCAATAGCCAAGCATAATATTTTTACCCCTGGCCAGGATTTCACCAATCTCTCCCGGCGTGACTTCGCTGCCGTCTGACCGGACTAATTTTAGCTCCACCATCAGTAACTCCCGTCCGACGGACTTGAGCCGATTTACCTGTTCCGGCGGGCCTTCCGGCACGTGGTCTTCGGGCCTTAAAAAAGTTGCCGTTGGGGCCGCTTCGGTCAGGCCATAACCTTGATAGAAAGAAATATTGTTGAATTTTTGCAACATCTTTTTCAGCAGCTCCGGCGCCATGGGAGAACCGGCGTAAGAGACTTTTTTGAGGCTGCTCAAGTCAAATTCGTCCAGGGACGGATGATCCATAAGCCAGTTATAGATAGTGGGAACGGCGTTAATGTGGGTACATTTCTCCCGTTCAATTAAGGCCAAAATGCTGTCCAAGTCGGGCCTTTTGAGAATCGCCGCCTTTCCGCCGGCAATCAGCGCGCACATCAGCGGCCATACGGAAGCATGAAACATCGGCAGAACAAAGCAAGTAATCTCATTTTGATGAAATTGATAATTGTAAGTTAAATCTATCGCGGCCGTCAACAGGTTTCGATGGCTGAGCATAACGCCTTTGGGCAGCCCGGTAGTCCCTCCCGTATACATCAATATGACCATCTGATTTTCATCCAGGGGTACTTCCGGTTCAGCCGGGTGAGAGCGGGCCAGCATATCTTCATAGCCAAGGCAGCCCTCCTCCTGTCCCTCCATGCTGACCAAAAAATTAATACCCGCCGCGGCGGCAATTTCCCGGGCGATATTTTCATAGCCCGAACCGTAGAAGAGTATTTTGGCCTCGGCATCTTTCAATATGTGCGTCAGCTCATTATTGGCTAGCCTGAAATTAAGCGGCACAGTTACATAACCGGCTTTGGCCGCCGCAAAGTATATTTCCATAAACTGAGGACAGTTTTCCGCCAAAACAGCGAGATGTTTAGACCCATCAAAAGCAAAGGATAAAAGACTATGGGCCAGCCTGTTTATTCTTGCGTTAAACTCAGTGTAATTTAAGCGTTGGCCCTCAAATACCATACATTCTCTGGAACCATGCAGCTTAGCGCCTTTTTTTGGTATATCACCCAATAACCACAATTCAGCCAAACCTCCCTAAAATGAACGGGGCAGACCCATCCATTCCGCAATCATGTTTTTAGCCATTTCGTCGGCAATGGGGGAGAAGATCATTTGTT
>WQUS01000356.1 GCA_009781965.1 Bacillota bacterium
CCCGTAAAGTTATTAACCGTGCGCTCATACTCTTCGAGAAATCGCTTACGGTTAATAACTTTACGGGCCTGGGCTACGGGTACTAACAAACACAGGGTCTAACCAGTAACAACCAATAGCGACCGAACTAATAGTGACTGGCGGCCGGGCGGTTGTCACAGTAAAGATACTTGGCGGGGGATGATGTAAACTTGTGCGGCCGATATTTTATCACCATTGAAGAAAAGGAACTGAGGCAGATTATCGCGGCGGTTGATAAGAGCTCGGCTGAGCATGCCGAAGCAGCTATTTTTAAAGGCGGAGAAATATTTCCCGGCAGCCTTGCTCCGATAATCACCGCCGAAAACAAAGTGCAGTTTTTTGTTTGGGGGTTCCCCAGTTTGCTCGGCAAAAAACCGCACATAAACGCCAGAAGCGAAACGGCAGCTACCGCAAAAACATTTAAAGATGCGATGTTTTTACGTCGCTGTCTGGTACCGGCATCCGGATATTATGAGTGGCAAACCCTTGATAAACGGCATAAACAGAAATATGCATTCAGGCTCTCCGGGCAAACAGTAATGTTTATGGCCGGGATATATTCTAGCAATGGCCGTTTTGCGATCCTAACCCGCCAGGCCGCGCCGGCCGTGGCTGCAATTCATGAGCGGATGCCGGTGATCATTCCCCGGGACCTGTCAACCAAATGGCTAAAAGAATCGCCGGCGCCAATGTATGAAGCGCTAACCGATTTGTCATTTGCGCCGGTACCAGTGACCACCGTTTAATCATCCCGTTCAGATTCTCAACAAAGTATGTTTCATATTCTCTTTTTCAAATCAAAATACCACTTATCCATCTTCCAGTTTTTATCATATTCCATCTTATAGTCAATGCTATCTCCAGACGCCTGTTTTTCTTTCGTACCCTAACTTACGCCAAATTTCAACGGCTTTCTTTTTCACATCTTCGGGATAGCTTTTGAAAGACGCCTCGATATGCTGCGCTTCCGGACCCATTTTCGTAGTAGGCATCAGGCAATTGTAAACGGCTTTGTCCGTTTTCGCGGCCGCTTTTTCTTCCTCCGTCAGATAAGAGGTGAGCGGAATGACAAGCTGATCGGGGATGATTATCCTGTTCTTCGGATGATGACGGGTGCAGAACGCCCATACGACTTCGTCGATCAGGCTGAGATCGATGTCGCTGTCCATGATCAGAACATTCGAGATAAAGGAACCAGCCCTTGTGCCATAAACGACTCTGGCAATTCTCTCGCACAGCTTGTTGTCGGTCTCATCTGTCTGCTTCGCGCGATCGACGGTGACCACCGTCCAATGCACCGCGGCTTCCATGGGAATAAAGACGTCCTTGATCGGCATGTTCGCTTTGCGCAGCGCGTTTTTGATGCTCGCAGCGATGCAAATACCCCAGTTGGTATGGTTCTCCTCCGGCGGATAACCGGCTGTCGTCCAAGGGATGATGGGGTTGTTGCGGTAGGTTACGCAATGCACGTCGCTGCGCGGGGCTGCCTTGGGAGAGCCCGGCCACACATATCCGCCGTACTCGCCAAAGGGGGCTTCGGGAACAATGTCGCTGATGGACTGGAAGCCTTCGATGATCATCTCGCTGGTAGCCGGGACCAGCAAATCACTGGTCTCACATTTGATCAGGTCGATGGGTTCGCCGTACCAACCGCCCATTACGGCGTCTTCGTTGCCCTGCGGCAGCGGATATCCGGCGATCATCATGATCCCGGGGTCCACGCCCAGGCACAGCGCGTATGGCATATCCTGGCCGACCGCTTTCCACTCTCTCCAGATCGTGCCCATATCCTGAACGAATTTGCCGGTCCAGCCGATAATGGCGATGGCCATAGTCTCGGGGCCCACCAGCATACAACGCGTAATGGCCCAGTTAGTCCAGCGCCCGTCAGGCGTCGCAACGACAAACATACCGTAAGTGTTGGTATAACGGCCGCCATCGCCGACATGGATAAAGGGGAACGGCATTTTCGTAAGGTCAAACTGGCCCTTTGGCAGGATATTTTCTTTGCAGGGGGCGCTTGTAACCGTACGGGGCGGGATGGGCGTGACGTCGGGAAGGTAGGACCAGGCGTCCACGATCTCCATGGCGGGGGTATCAATCGCCAGGCCGAGGGAGAGCGCAACGCGCGCATAGGGATATTTCCCGGGGCTCAAGCCCACGGGGGCGCCCAATGCGCACATGCCCGGATAACAGTCCTTAATTTTTTCGAACAGAGGGGCCGGGGCGGGATAGTCATAGGCGAGACGGGCAATGGCGCTCATCTCAAGGTTCCAGTCCACCTCTTCCTTAATGCGCACCAGGTCATTGTTTTGCTCCAAAATTTCTATGTATTCGCGCACACTTTTGATGGGTTTAACTGCTTTTTTCATCGTTATCCCCCTTTTTAACTTACGGCTTGGTTGCTATGAGGCATTGCGGAGGCTGCGCCTCCTGTTTTGTGGATATGCAAATGATAAATGCTACAACTTGTTTTATTTGTTCAGGTACTGCTCAATGAACAGCTCGGCAGCTTTCAGGCAGTTAGCCAAGAGGATTTTGATCTCTTCGCCGCCGGCGTCGTCAATATGGATGCCGCAACAAATGGATACGGCTTCATTCACCGCCAGGCAGATTTTCTTCGCCACCGCATTCGCGGCATAGGAGTCTTTATGCCCGGGCACGGTCAGCGTCCACTCATCGCAGCTGGAAAGTTTTTTCCCGTGCAACTCCACCGCGGGCGCGACCAGAGCGACACCCCCCACATGCGGCAAAGTCCCCCCAAATAAAAAGCCGCTCAAACCGCTGCCGCCGGTGCAATAGACATTGAGGTCAACCCGGTATTTGCCCTCTCCGGCGTAAACTTTTATTTCCATAATCTTATCTGCCTTCCCAGGGCTTGAATTTATGATACGGCAGCTCAAACTGCAAAAGTATTTTTCCTATTATGTGATCCACCTGGTCTGCCGCCGTGGGATAATCGCTATAAAAAGTCAGCATTGGCGGGATGATTATATAACCGGCCTCACAGGCGGCGAGCAAATTTTTGCAGTGAATTAGGTTGAGCGGAACCTCTCTGGGTACGAGCACGACTTTGCGGTTTTCTTTCAGGCATACGTCCGCGGCGCGAACCAGTAAATCGCTGCCGTAAGCGTTTGCGATTCCCGAAAGACTTTTCATGCTGCAGGGAA
>WQUS01000357.1 GCA_009781965.1 Bacillota bacterium
ATTAACCGTGCGCTCATACTCTTCGAGAAATCGCTTACGGTTAATAACTTTACGGGCCTGGGCTACGGGTACTAACAAACACAGAGTCTGACCAGTAACATGTAAATTTAAATTTTCTCCAAAATAATCGGTTTCCCTTCCTTATTTCACAATATTCCGATATAATTAGCTAAAGTAACTTTGGGCAAACAGCAGGGGGGAATAATTATGAAAGAATGGGCTATGCGGGAGCTGGGTTTTGGCGAAATTTTGGATGTGATTTTTCAAACGGTTAAAAGCAACCTCAAAGGTATGCTGCTGATTACTTTTCTCTTTTTTGCGCCGGCAGTAGTAATCCAATTGATTGGTTTACAGATTGGTTCCTTTGCCATCATTTTTTTGTCGTCAATTATTTTTATGATCGCCTATTTTTTAGCAATGGCATCAGTTATGCTCATCGTCCGTGATGTGCGCCAGGAGAAAGATTGGAATCTGCGGGAGATCGCCCGCCAGGCGCGCTCCCGTTTCTGGCCACTTTTGGGCGCCAGCATTCTGTTCGGTTTATTAGTTTTCGCTATCGTCCTCGTTTTAATCTTGATATTCGGCATTTTTGGCGGTAGCATTGCTGGCCTGGCAATGGTTTTGGGCGGCGGCTCAGTGAGTCCCGGTGTTGGAATTCTTGGGGCATTCGGGGTGTTCATAATGACTGTGGTGTTTTTTGTCGTGTATATATTTTTGATGGTACGCTTTAGTTTCTATTTCCCCGCGGTGGTTTTTGGGGAATCTCCCCCTGCACTCAGCAGAAGCTGGCGCTTGACCCAAAACAATGTGTGGCGCCTCATCGGCCTTTATATTGTAATAACCCTGTTCATGCTGGTGATTGTTATGGGGCCAATATTCCTTTTGGCAAAACTATCCATCCCGTTAGTCCTGACCAGACTAGTCCAAGCCATTTTAGATATTATTTACTATGTATTTTACGCGGCGGCTATGGCGGTTGTCTATTTTGACTTGGTAGTACGCAATGAAGCGGGCGACTTGCTGGATTTGACCGCGCGCTATGAAAATGCCGCGCCCGCTCACCCGGCTAACTTAGAGCCGGCTGCGGCACAGGCAGAATTGCACGCTGACGCCTCTCCGGAGGATAAGGAATAACCGCCCTCATAAACCGATCGGCAGCCTGACAGGAGGACATGACCGTGGAATTAGAACAGGCCAGGCAGCAATTACAACAGATTTTAAACGGCCCGGAATACCAGGTTTATCTGGCCCATCAGCCGGCTCATTTGCCGGGCTGGCTGCAAAGGTTCCTGGAAAAATTGGGCGGGGCATGGAGCGTGCCTTTTTCGGCTTCAGCCGGTTTGGGCGGCGTATTTTATTACTTAGCCCTGTTGGTATTAGGGATTGTGGTGCTGTTTTTCCTCATTATGCTGGTACGGGTGTTGTGGAAATTATACGGCGGCGCTTCCTGGCGCCAGGAACTTAGCGGCGGCGCGCCGCAAACCGCAATGACGGCAAGAGCTTACCTGAGCGAAGCGGAACGCTTGGCGGGCCTGCAGAATTATGAGCAGGCGATCCGGGCGCTTTTTGCCGGCTTACTTGTTTTTTTGCATGACAAAGGGTGGATCGAAACAAAAGCCTGGAAAACTAACGGAGAATATTTTAGAGAATTAAAAGCCAAGCATAAGGAAGCGACAGCAATGTTCGCCAGTTTAGCCGGCAATTATGAAGAGACGGTCTACGGAAGCCTGCCGCTCAAGCCGGAAATCTACCGGCTTTGCCAGGCCCAGGTAGAAAGTTGTTTCCGGGAAGAGGCGCCGCAATGAGCCGGTTATCCGTTCAGATCCTGCTGCTTGGCATAGCCGGTTGCCTGATAGTGCTGCTCTTGACGCTCATCCCAACGCCTCCGCAGGCAAAACCTTATCCGGACTTTTGGACTAATTCGCCGGCGCCTGGCGGAACAAAAGCTTTCTACAACTTGCTGGCCCGGCAAACGATTCCGGTAATGACTTGGAAACAGCCGGTGCAAATGCTGCCCGCAGGCAGCAGCCGTTCCCTGATGATTATGGTTGAGCCAAGTTTTGAGTTCGAAAGCAAGGAAATTGAGCGTTGGCGAGCCTGGATGGAAAAGGGCAACAGCCTTTGGCTTCTGGTCGATTACCCTGACTCAGCCTTGCCTTTTACCGTTTCCTCAGCAAACCAAAGCGAAGCTCCGGTTGACAAAGCCGGCACTGACTCTACACCGGCAAAGAGCAGCTTGATTCAGGTCAAAGGATTGGGGGCCCTGGCTGGAGATTATTCCTTAGCTGTCAATAGGCCCGACCGTTTGCAGACCGGGACCAAAGACCAGGTTTTACTGGCTGATCAAAAGGGAGTCCTGGCCTTTACCCACCGTTACGGCAAGGGAGAGCTCATTGTCTGCCAGGGCGCCGCCTGGATGCAAAACCAAAACATTCTCCAGGGAGACCACTTGCGCATATTGCTGGCTATGGCGGAGGGCGGCTTGGCGGAGGACGGCTCATACCAAAGAATCTGGTTCAATGAATACATCCATGGTCAAAGTGTCAGCACTAATTTTTGGGGCGCTTTTCCCCTTTGGATGCCGGCCTTTGCTTCAGCATGCTGTTTGTGGCTGCTGTTTGAGCTCTGGCGGCGGGGCCTGCGCTTCGGGCCGGCGGAAATACCCCGGGCGGATCAGATCCGGCTGCCTGATGAGCGGATCCGGGCCTTAGCCGCCTGGTATGAACAAAAAGGATTCTACGCCGCGGCCCTGACCGCCCAAGCCGATTACCTGCGCCAACGCTTAGCCGAAAGATGGGGGGTAGCCCCGGAGAACGACTGGCCGCGGCTGGAGAACATCCTGCGCCGTAAACTCGAGCGGCAGGAGGTAGACCAGTACCTTGAGGTTTACCAAAAGATCAGCCCCAGCCCCGGGACCGGCTGGCCGGCGTCCCTGTCCCAACGCGATTTTGTCGCCTGGTCCCGCCGTTTAAGCATGATGCAAGAAGTAGTAGAGCAGCAATAACGGCTATTGCAGTCCAAACCCGGGTAAGAATTGTTACTGGTCACACGTTACTGCTTTCGCACCATCCGGCCCAAAGTTATTAACCGAGCGCTCATACTCTTCGAGAAATCGCTTACGGTTAATAACTTTACGGGCCTGGGCTACGGGTACTAACAAACACAAGGTCTGACCAGTAACCCAAATGCAA
>WQUS01000358.1 GCA_009781965.1 Bacillota bacterium
ATGAGCGCACGGTTAATAGTTTTGCGTGCCGGCTCGATGCGAAAGCAGTAACAATTGATCGGCCACTTGCCGGAAAAATGATTGACACATCTTGCCGCCAAGTAATATGATGTAAACATAACTACACAGCATTCTTCGTTAGGTGAGGCTACTGTGCGGACACAGGCCACTGCCCGGAAATGTCGAGAGACAGTAACGGGTCAACTGATACTACCGAAATAAGGTTTTATCTAATGTGGCTGAGAAATCTTCTCTAGCTGTACTGAGCCAAAACTGCACGAATGAAGAAGGCTATCGTTTGTTCTTATTGGCCTTCCCAGTGTGGAGGCCTTTATATTTTGTCTTTTCGGGGCAACTTTAATAAAGGGGGGGTGACCGACATGAAAGACGCGGTATACCGACGATGGGGTTCCGCCTTTGATGAACTGAAAATATCAGCAATCCATGGAGGTGACCCCAGTGATCAAAACTTATTTATTCGACTCGGGCCGGGGAAAACTGCTGCATGATGTGGACCTGTCCAAACAGGGCCTGCTTCAGCATCAGGACGATCTGCTCTGGGTGGATCTGTTTGATTTCAGTGAGGAAGAGCTAAATTATGTGGCCGATGCTTTCGACTTTCACTCCCTGGCCATTGAGGACTGCCAGCATTACAGCCCCCGGGCCAAGGTGGACGATTATGGAGAGTATTATTTCTTTGTGCTGCACGCCTTGCGCTACAAGGAAGACAGCGACGAAGAAATCACCCTGGAGCAATTAAACGTCTTTTTAAAGTCCAATGTCGTGGTCACCGTACACCGCCGCACGCTGCCCAGTCTCGGGCGGATTGCCAGGGATTGCCTGAACAATCAGACCAGGTTTCTGGAAAACGGTTCGGACCGGTTTTTATATCATATCCTGGACGGTTTAACCGACGAATATTTTCCCATCCTGGACCGGGTGGATCAGCGGGTTGACGAGCTGGAGGATCAGCTGAACGAACAGCCTAACCAAGAAATTACCGAGGAGTTTCTGGCCCTCAAAAGAACCATCCTGTACATGCGCCGGGCTATCCAACCGCAAAAGCGGATGTTCTTCAGCGTCAACGGCAAGTATGTTTTCCAGGTAGCTAAAGAGAATGAACCTTATTACCTGGACCTGCTGGACCATATTGAGCGGATTACCGACTCCCTGAACAGTTTCCGGGATCTGTTGGATGGTCTTTTGGCCAGCTATTATTCGACTATTACCGCCCGGACTAACGAAAGCATCCGCATTTTAACGGTAATATCATTTATTTTCATGCCCTTAACCTTTTTAACCGGTTTTTTTGGCATGAATGTACCGTTGCCCGACCAGCAAAGCATGTGGTCCACCGTGGCCATCACCGCCGGGCTGCTGGGGGCCACCGGCGGAATGCTGCTCATCTTTAAAAAACAGCATTGGATTTAATGGCCAATAACTCCATGACCCGTCCGGTGGTCTGCATGACCAAGTCGGTAATGGTGGTGGGCCGGTGGTAAAAAGCGGGCGTCGGCGGCATAATAATCGCGCCGGCCCGGGCCAGTTTAAGCATGTTTTCCAGGTGAATTTCATGCAGGGGAGTTTCCCGGGCCAACAGGATCAGCGGACGTTTCTCCTTTAAAGTAACGTCGGCGGCGCGGGTAATCAAATTATGGGCCAAACCAACCGCCAGCGCGGCCAGGGTCTGCATATCGCAGGGAGCAATGACCATCCCCCCGTGCCGGAAGGAACCGCTGGCAACAGGCGCGGTCAAATCTTCGGCGCCGTAGGTTACCGCGGCTATTTTCTCAAGGTCGCCGGGCTGATATTCAGTTTCCATTTCCATGATTTGTTTAGCCCGGCGGCTGAGCACCAAGTGAGTCTCCACACCGGCTCTGGTTAATTCCCGGACCAGGGTAATGCCGTACACCGTACCGGTGGCGCCGGTAATACCTACAACAATGCGCATGCGCAACTCCCCTTTGGGCTGTGTTTTCTACGGTTTTCTACGTCGGCAGGCTATTATCCTGCGCAAAGGATGTGGGTGGATAATGAACCTCTACGGGGTGCGGGCAGTAGTGCTTAATTCGCGCTCCATGCGGGACGCGGACCGGTTATTGACCTTGTACTCCCTGGAAAAGGGGAAAATACAAGCCATCGCTCATGGCGTGAACAAACCAACCAGCCGTAAACGGGGAGCGGTGCAGCCTTTTTGTCACAGTGATTTTATGTTGCGCCGGGGCCGGGAACTGGACACAGTTAGCCAGTGCGAAGGACTGGACATTTTCCCCGGGCTGTGGGGCAGCCTGGAAAAGATGGGCTACGCCGCCCATGTTGCCGAGGCGGTGGAAGTTTTGACCGAGGAAGGAGAACCTAACCAGGCGCTCTTTGCTCTGTTGCTGAACACCCTGCGCCGGCTGGAAACGGCAAGCGATCCCGCTCTGACGGCGCGCGGTTTTGAACTCAAGCTGGTTTCTTTGCTTGGCTATCGGCCCCATTTAGACAGCTGCGTGAACTGCGGCAACGAGTCTTTGAGCCAGTCCGCGGCTTTCAGCGTCTCGGATGGCGGTTTGGTTTGCCTAAACTGCCGGACTAACGACCGGGACCAACCCTGCAGCGGGGAAACAGTCGCCATCATGAAGCTGTTGCTGAGCGCCGAATCGGTAAAAGTCGCCCGGCTTCGGGTTTCCACCCGCTCCCGGGATGAAATGCAGCGGGTAATGAAGCACTACTTGCAGTGGCTGACAGAAAAACGCTCCCGCTCCATGCGTTTTATGGAAAGCGTGCTGGAGTACCGCGAGAAGTAATCCCCATCCCGCGAAGTAACCGATGCATATTAGCTCCCGAAAGGGTTAAATTATCCCCGAGAGCATTAAACCGAAGGGGATAAAGCCAATGAACAATGAACTGGATAAAATAGACATCATCAGGGAACGGATCGGGGCCACTTACCAGGAAGCCAAGCTGGCATTGGACGACGCTGCCGGAGACCTGGTGCAGGCATTGATTAATCTGGAGGAAAGAACCGGGGTCGGCAGTGAAAGTAAAGCTTCCGGCCGCAAGAACCTGTTTGGCCATGAGCTGGTGGGCAATATCAAAGAGGTTTTCCACCGTGGTCAAGCCGCCAGAATTAGGATTAAGCAAGGAGAGCGCACTGTTTGCGAATTCCCCACCGCGGTTGGCGCCGTCGGCCTTTTGGCGGTCCTGGC
>WQUS01000359.1 GCA_009781965.1 Bacillota bacterium
ATTAACCGTGCGCTCATACTCTTCGAGAAATCGCTTACGGTTAATAACTTTACGGGCCTGGGCTACGGGTACTAACAAACACAGGGTCTGACCAGTAACTGAATGTCCGTTCCAAGGGCATATTTTCTGTTTTCATGAGTTTGGCGTACCGATAATAGCCGTCTGGAAAATAAAACTCTCTATTGAAGGAAAATAAAGCAATTGGAAAGAATAAAAATAATGAACTTAATAAAGAAATCAAATAAGAAAACAGTATAAACGGCTCTATAGACAAGGGGGAGTAAGTTCGTTGTCGGAAATATTCTACAATCCGGTAATTATAGGTTTTATATTACTGCCTTGCTTAACAATTTTTTTATGTGCTTACGCCAATTGGCGTTTGGAAAACACGCGTATGGTTACCGGGATCTTTTTTTTGTTCAGTGCTATACCCGCTTTCGCGAATATCACTCTTTTGCTGGTTGCCTTTATCTATACGTTTATTGGTTTCTGCAGCGCAGCCGCAGCCTTAAAGATTAAAAAGATGTTGAAGGAAAGAAAAGGTCTTTCGTCTGAAGGAGAATGATAACCGGTTGGGCGGAATCACTGTTAATTGGTATAATTTACACTTTATGTGCCAAACAGAGGCCGGCGAGTTGTTACTGGTCACGCGTAACAGGTCAGTGCCCGCCCGGCCAGGTAAAACAACTACCGTTCGCTCATAAGCATCTGTTAAATCGCGCGTTAGTTGTTTTACTTGGCTTTAACTGGGGTGGTGTGACCAATAACGGCGAGTTTGGGCGTTGGGTTGGATAAATATATATTGACAAATGTAATGATACACTTATACTTATAATTGGGTGATTGATTTGTTGCTGTTTACAATCCTTGTTTTAAGGAAAGAAGGTGGCAGTTTTCAAATAAATATGTGAATTCTTTCACTCATGTCACTCAAAGGGATAGTTAGATGTTTAAAATTTTTATGAAATTTTTGCCATTTTTGTTCAGTGATAAAAAAATCGTTAAATAAAGGAGGGCAAATTTTTATGAGAATAATCTACCAGGGCATTATGCAGGGAGCAAGGTCATATGCCCAATGGGAGATAGCCAACTCTAACATAATATTAAAAGATCGCAAGCGGCTGTTCTTCTTATTTTTGCTGTTTCTGCCCATACTTATTCCGGCTGTCGCCTATGCTGCCGGCAGCTTGCCCGGAATGCTGGGGGGTAACTCAGCTTATGGGCCTTCGTATTATCATCCCAACATCTTTTACGGCTCTATATTTGTAGGCCTTGCGGCAGGTTTAATCACCGGATGCGTTGGCGCCGGGGGCGGATTTATTATTACTCCGGCTTTAATGAGTTTAGGTGTTAAAGGCATTATGGCCGTTGGCACAGACCAATTCCATATCTTTGCGAAAGCTATCATGGGCACGGTTATGCACAAAAAGCTTGGTAACGTTCACGTTGGTTTAGCCATTGCATTTTTATGCGGTTCACTGCTGGGAGCCAGCGGCGGCGGTATATTGAACCGGGCTCTCTTTACCATGAACCCGGCATTAAGCGGATTCGTTATTAACACCATTTATGTTGTTATACTGGGTTTTTTAACCATTTATGGTTTGATGGATCTTCTCAAAGCCAGAAAAGCGGGACGTTCCACCGACGTCCATGGCGTGGAATCTTCTGACCTTACTGCTTTGGCCAGAAAAATGCAATCAATTAAAATTCCGCCTATGGTCACCTTTGATCAGGAGCTCCATCCCGGCGGCAGAAAAATATCAGGCGTATTCGTGGCTATTGCCGGTTTCTTTGTCGGTTTCCTGGCCGCTATCATGGGTGTAGGCGGCGGTTTTCTGACTTTCCCCATATTTGTATATGGCCTTGGCGTCTCTTCTTTTACTGCCGTAGGTACCGATATTTTACAAATTATCTTTACCGCCGGTTATAGCGCCATAATCCAATATGCTATTTATGGTTATGTATTTTATACTTTGGCTATGGGGATGCTGCTCGGTTCACTGCTGGGCATTCAAATCGGCGCTATGGCCACCAAAGTCGTATCCGGCGCTACAATTAACGGTCTTTATGCTATCTCCATTATGGCCGGTTTTGTGAACCGGTTGTTTGATATGCCCAATTCGATGAGACAGATGGGCTATTTGTCCTTAAGCTCACAGACAACAAACTTTATTTCTCAAATCGGAGTATTTGTATTTTTTGCTGTTGTCGGGGTCTTTTCTATCTGGGTTATTTGGATATTTATCAAGAACATACCCAAGCTACGCGCAGATGCAATACTTGCCTCCGGCGGAAAGGGGGAATAAACTGTGATTACCAATAAGAAAGCTTTTACTTTCGGGATAGTGTTGTTGATTACGTTTATTTGTTTATTCTACTATATCATGACTCCTTCCTTTGGCAATGGCTTAAATGGTTTGCAATATGCCGACAATATGTTTAATTCGCTGGCTAAAGGTTCCGCTAATTTCATTCAAGACACCACGAAAAAAGCAAACAGCATGAACGGTCATGAAATTAACGTGAACATTAAAGCGGCAGACGCAGCTCAAGCGCAAACCTGGGAAAAGCTTTATACTGCTGCCGGAATCAATATCACTGTAGACGATGTCAAAGTTGGTATTAAAGGTGATTTAGGCACGATTCTTAAAGCGGTTGTTAACGACAGCAATGCCTTGTACAATAATCAGGGTGAAGTACTTTTCAATAATTATGGCCTTGAGGCTAAAGAGGTAGGCTACGGTTGGCACACTTCATTGAAAGCGGTAACTTCAGCGCTGGATAAACAACAAAATTTCAAGGAGTCGGCTGCTGTTCAAAACATAGTGCAAAAAGCGGTGGAGCCAGGTTATAATTACTACGGCATAGAACCCAAAAAAGTAACTGCTTATGCAGTTACCGTGTCCCTGCTGCTGATTTTCTACGTGGTGTATACCTTATGGTACGGCTTTGCGCTTTTCTTCTTGAGCGAAGGATTCGGGGTCACTGCAAGCAAATCATCCAAGGGTCATGCTTAACTGGCGTTAGTTTAATTTATTAGCTGCTTTTTCGCAAATTAAAAAAGCTCACTACCCTTTTATACTAATGGGTTTGTGAGCTTTTTACGCTTTAAGTTGTCAAAATGGTTATTTCTGACTGCTAAAACTGGCTCTAATAATATCCTGGCGGCTGATAATGCCGAGGATTTTGTTGTTTTCGTCAACTACCGGCACCCGATTAATTTTATTTTTTGTAAAGATTGTGGCTATATCGGTAATAGCGGTTTCAGGCCCCACAGTATAGAGTTTGGTTGACATCAGTTCGTTTACCTTCCGGGCAGCGGCGCGTTTAATATCATCAACCAATCTGCCGGGATGCTCAAAATAAATAGGGCTGTCAAAAACGACCATGAAAAATGGACTTTTAACCCCTTTTTCCTGAAAGACCAGATCAGCCTCGCTTACAACTCCCACCAGTCTGCCGCTGTCGTCCACTACAGGCATCCCGCTGATCCGGTGTTCCAACAATAAATGAGCCACTTTTTCCACATTGTCTTGAGGATTTACGGTAATTACTTCGGTTACCATTATATCCTTGGCTGTTTTCATTTGTACCCGCCCCTCCTTTATTAAAAATGTTTCCATATGTATAATAATTAGCTGCGCACTAAGTAAACCCTGCCGTGATTGGATAAATAGAAATAAAAAACAAAAACACCCGACAATATCCGGTTATTTTTATGGATAGTAACTATATCATAACTCCACCTAATAAGCCTTATTTTGCTCATAAATTTTTTGTGCAAATTGCAAAGGAAAAATGCACTTCTTCAAGAATACATAATACAAGATTATAAAATAATTGAAAGGTGTGGGCGCCATTCAAAATGTAATGAGCCGATCGCAATGGAGCCTAATAAAGTTAGAAGGGGCGTGGTTAATGATAAGGATTTATTATTAAGCGTTTACTTAGATAGTGCATGTTTGTTATTTATATACTGATTATTCCGTTAATCAGTATATTAGATTTGTTGAATTTATTGGGGGGTGGTCAGGTGAATGGTACTGTACAAACAATGCAAACCGAACCAAAAATTAAGCTTGGGTTATCAGATGAGGGGAAGAGAATAATATTTGCATCGCTGGGCATTGCGCTGTTTGCACTTTTTTATTTTTTGCCCCAGCTGCCGCCGGCTGTAGACCCTACGGGTAAAGCCTTTGCATTGTCCCGGGAAGCTCAGCTGTCGATCGGACTTTTTTTGCTGGCCGGTATATGGTGGGTGTTTGAAGTAATACCCATTGGGGTGACCAGTATTGCTATTGGCGTCATACAGGCGGCTTTTATGATCCGTCCGGTCACCGATGCCTTTGCTTTGTTTATGGATCCCTCGGTGCTGTTCATTTTAGGTTCGCTGATGCTTGGTTTGGCCTTTACCAAAGCGGGACTGACGAACCGGCTGGCTTTTAAGATGCTGTCCGTGGTGGGTGAGGATACGCGCAAAATATTGCTGGGTGTATTTACAGTAACTTTGGTGTTAACGCTGTTGATGGCCCATACCGCTGTGGCTGCCACCATGTTTCCGCTAATGATGGCTATCATGAGCATGTACGATAGCGAGGGGCGCCCTTCCAATTTTGGCCGGGCGATGTTTATTGGCATGGCTTACTCCGCCGGCGCCGGTAGTTTGATTACATTGTTAGGAGCTTCCCGTGGTCCCGTCGCTTTGGGATTTTTTAAAGAAATCACCGGTTTTGAGGTCAGTTTTCTGCAGTATACCATGTACATGGGGCTTTTGGGTGTGGTAATGATGTTGTTGACCTGGTTCCTGCTAAGCTATGTTTTTTGTAAACCCGAACAAAAAACGGTTGCCGGCTTAAAACATAAAGTAGAAGAGGTTTACGCGGAATTAGGACCGATGACGAGAAAAGAAATTCTCGTTATTGTGCTGGCTCTGGCGGTGGTGCTTGTGCTGGCAAGCCAGCAGTTTGTTCCGGCCCTTGCCGCTATGAACAGAAGCATCCCTATATTAATAGCAGCCGTGATTATGTTTTTGACTAAGTTGTTTACCGTGGAGGATTTGGAAAAAGGCATTCCCTGGAATATCGTGCTGCTATTCGGCGGCGCCATGAGTATCGGTACTTGCCTGTGGGTTACCGGGGCCGCCGAGTGGATGGCGATCAATTGGTTAACCATGTTCCAGCATGCCCATTGGTTGGTTTTTGTAGTGGCTATTGGCCTGTTGGTGATTGTGATGACCAACTTTATTATGAACGTGGCGGCTATTGCCATTACAATGCCGGTAGCTTTGGTGATGTCTCAATATCTGGGCGTTAATCCTTACCTGATTCTTTGTGTGTGTCTGGCTGCGGCAGGGCTGCCTTTCATGCTATTGGTGGGCGCGGCGCCCAATGCTATTGCTTATCAATCCAGGCAATTTACTACCGGTCAATTCTTTCTTACAGGTATACCTTTTACGATCTTAGCTTTGGTCATGATAGCGCTATTCGCTTTACTGGTATGGCCCGTATTAGGCATCCCGGCGCTGATTCATTAATGAATAGCCCGCCTTTGGCGCGGGCTAAACAAGTAAAAAAGGGAATCGGTGTACCGGCTGTTGGTTGTCTTTCTATATTTGTTTTTTTTGCGTTAAGCAATTTTCATCGCGCTTATTTTCAAAGCGTCAATATTTTAAACTATAGGAGGAATAGAGTTGCCGGAGCATCTGCAAATATATTTTGCTGTCGCATTTTTTTTAATTACCTATGCGGTTATAGTATCTGAAAAAATTCACCGGACTATTATTGCCTTGGTAGGGGCTTCATTACTTGTTGTTACCAAAATACTGGGTTTTGAAGAGGCGCTGCAGCATATAGACTTCAACACCATTGGCCTTTTGGTTGGAATGATGATTATTGTGGGCATTACAAGGCAAACGGGAATTTTTGAGTATTTGGCCATCAAAGCGGCTAAAAGCTCGAAAGGGGAACCGCTTAAGATTATGGCGGCCCTTTCCCTGGTCACGGCGGTTTTATCTTCGATGCTGGATAATGTGACCACGGTGTTGCTCATTGTCCCGGTGACCTTTGCCATTGCTCAAAAGCTTAAAATAAACCCCATGCCGATATTAATTGCGGAAATACTGGCTTCAAATATTGGCGGTACCGCTACTTTAATCGGCGACCCGCCCAATATTATGATCGGCAGCGCCACTCACCTGGGATTTATGGATTTTATAATTAACCTGACGCCGATTATAATTGTGGTATATATAGTTACCATTACCTTATTGCGGTTAATTTACCGTTCGCAGTTGATAACCGATCCGGAGCGCCAGGCTAAAATTATGGAATTAAATGAACAGGATGAGCTTAAGGACGTTAAACTGCTGCGGAAGTGCTTGATTGTTTTGGCTCTGACGATCGTTGGTTTTTTCCTGCACCAGTATCTAGGTTTAGAGTCTTCGGTGATTGCTTTGGCCGGCGCCAGTTTACTGCTTCTAATCACCCGCGAGGATCCCGAACAGGCGCTGCATGCCGTGGAATGGGCGGTGCTATTTTTCTTTATCGGGTTGTTTGTACTGGTAGGAGGTTTGGTAGAAACCGGGGTTATTGCTAAGATAGCCGCTGGTGCCATGAGTCTAACCGGCGGCGCTTGGATTCCCACTGCCATGCTGATACTGTGGCTTTCAGGTATCGCCTCTGCTTTTGTGGATAATATTCCCTTTGTGGCAACGATGATACCTATGATTCACAATATGGGCGGTTTAATGGGCGTTACTGACCCTACTGCTCTGAATGTATTCTGGTGGTCGCTGTCCCTGGGCGCCTGCCTAGGGGGAAACGGTACCGTAATCGGCGCCTCCGCTAATGTGGTGGTGCTCGGTATGGCGGAGAAGCAGGGTTTTCATATTACTTTCATGAAATATTTAGTGATTGCTTTTCCGCTGATGCTGGTATCCCTTTTAGTATGCAGCGTATATATTGTGGTGTGGCATATTTATCCCCCCGTAATTACTATTACAGGCACCCTGGGTTTCGGGATCCTGGTGGCGGTAGCAGCCATACCTATTAACAACGCATTGGAAAAAAGCGCTGCCCGAAAAATAAAGGTTTAACCGGATTAGGGATGCTCCGGTTTTAAAGCAAACAAAAACGGATATCGTGCCGGGTAGGCGGCAGATATCCGTTTTTGTTTGGATGCTTATTTGGCTGTTTTACTTGCTGATCCAGGTCTGCAATTTTTTATGCATCAGTTTGCCGGATGCTGTTTTGGGCAGACTGGGCACGAACCGGTAGTAACGGGGAATTTTGTACTTGGCTATTTGCTCCCGGCAGAATTCTTTAATTTCTTCGGCCGTGAGATTTTGGCCCTCCCTGACCATGATAAAGGCCAGCAGTTCCTCACCCATTACCGCGTCCGGTACGCCGATTACGGCGGCGTCAAAGATGCCCGGGTGGCTGTATAAAACGTCTTCGACTTCCCGGGGATTAATATTGACCCCGCCCCGGATAATGACGTCTTTTTTGCGGTCCACAATATACAGGTAGCCATCCTGGTCGGCATAAGCCAGATCGCCGGTATGGAACCACCCGTTGCGCAGCGCCCGGCTGGTTTCCTCTTCCCGGTTGTAATAGCCCAGCATAACATTGGAACCGCGCACTACTATTTCACCCACTTGGCCCAAGGGTACTTCCCGGTCTTCATAGTCAAAAAGCTTGACTTCCACTCCGGGTACGGGGATGCCGATAGAGCCCTGCTTGCCTGACTTGGCGATGAAATTCATCGTTGTGGTCGGGGAGGTTTCCGTCAGACCATAGCCCTCGGTCAGGTACAAGCCGGTTTTATTCCTGAATTCATCGTATAAATCAGCCGGCATGCTGGCTGCGGCGGTAAAGGCTATGCGTAGCGAACTGAGATCATAATCGCTCAGGTGGGGAAAATCGGCAATAAATTTGTATATCGTAGGGCTGCCGAAGAAAAAGGTAATCTTCTCCGCCTGGATAGTTTTCACCAGTGTTTCGGCTCCCTGCCAGTTTTTTTGAATGACCAGGGTGGCGCCTGCCACGATGGCGTTGTTCATAACGCTGGTCTGGGCGCCGATGTGATAAACCGGGGCGGTGAGCAATAGCCGGTCGGAGGGTCCCATATCGCATAACTGCGAATAGATTAAAGCGTTGCTATAGATGTTAGCATTGGTCAGCATGGCCCCTTTGGGTTTGAGCGAGGGACCGCCGGCGGTATACATAAGCAGCGCCACGTCTTCGCTGTTGTATTGGGTTTCCTGGAGCACGGTAAGGCTTTTGTTACCCAGCTGTTCAAAACTGAGAAAAGCTTCGTCCGCCAAGTTGCCGCTGTTAATAAGCACCACATGAGGAATGCTCAGGCTTTCATTGAGTTTGGCGAAGGTTTGCCGCAGTTCCGGCGCGGTAATGACTAAAGCCGGTAGGCAGTCCTTGCTGATGACGCCGATTTCGTTAATGGTATAAGAGGGGCTGACCGGAACGACGATGCCCTTGATTCTGATTACCGCATAGTAGGCAATAACGAATTCAGGACAGTTGCCTAATGCGAGTAAAACCCGATCCCCCGGTTTTACTCCCAACTGCTGCATGCCGCAGGCCAACTGGCTTACCCTGATATCCAACTGGGCATAAGTCAGCTGGCTGTTTTGAAAGACTATCGCTTCCCGCTCAGGAGCAGCTTTGGCAATCTCACCCAGACGTACTGGCAAGTTCATATCGAAACCTCCTTGTCGCGCAGGAGAATGCTTCTTTTTCGTCCGTAAACATAATTCAGCGAGGCAGGACTAGCATTAGGCAAGTAAATAATGTGTTAAGTGTCTTTCTCCTTTGGTGGCTGGAAATCCTGCTTAAAAATT
>WQUS01000360.1 GCA_009781965.1 Bacillota bacterium
ATAGTCCAGATCGTGGCCAATGTCCCGGTAGTATTCCCGGTAATCAAAATCCCCCGGATAACCTTCGTTGGCGCTCCATACCTGCCGGGAGGATTCCAGATCCCGCCCGAACACAGCCACGCCGTTGGGACAGAAAACCGGCGCAAACACGCCGAATTTCGGCCGGTGGGAAGCAAACAGCACTCCGTGGGTATCGGTAAAAAAGTATTTGAGGCCGAATTCATGTAAAATATCTTCGATGCCGTGGGCGTAAGCGCACTCCGGCAGCCAAAACCCCGCCGGCGGCCCGCCGAAGTGCCTGGCGTAAAGATCAACGGCCACTCCCACCTGAGCCCGCACCGCCCCGGGCTGGGTCAGCAGCAAAGGCAGAAACCCGTGGGTAGCCGCGCAGGTGATCACTTCCAGACGGTCCAGTTCCTGGAGACGCTTAAAGGCGCTAATCAGGTTGCAGCCGTATTTTTCAGCAAATACATGCCTAATCCGGCGGAAGCGATCCCGATACATCACCGCCACCGGGTGGAAATCGCTATGCTCCGTGCGTCTAATCTCCTTTTCGGCCAGTTCAAGCAGCTGATCCAAATGGCGCAGGTAGCGCTCCTGCAGCAGCCTGTCGGTGAGCATGGTGATCAAAGTGGGGGAGAGGGAAAAAGTCAGCCGAAAGGGCACCCCTTCATCCACCAGTTCCTCAAAAGCCATAATCAGCGGCACATAACATTCGGTAACGGCTTCATAAAACCACCGTTCCTCCAAAAAGTGCTCGTCCTCGGGATGCCTGACAAAAGGTAAGTGGCCATGCAGTACAATACACAGGTTTCCTTGCTCCAAATTGATGTTCTTCCTTTCTTATATATATTAATTCGCATATATATATTAATTCGCATAAATTCAGCTCGTTCAGCTTGCCCCTATATTCGCGCAGATCAATGTTTCGCCCCGTTGAAGGCGGAGGAACTCAGGCCGACGGGCAGCACGACCATTTCTTTGCCCGCCTCCGACCTCAGCATTGGCGAACTGCCTGCGTACAGCCTGTTCACAGTGCGGTAAATGCCCTCAATCCACATCCATTCTTCATCAAACAAGTTGGAGAAATCCATGCCGGGCGTATGCACAATATTTGAACGCAATAAAGTAACAAATCTGCCATCCGGAAAAATCCGGCCCACATCGACACAAAAGCTGGTGTCCGGCCGGGACACTTCCAAATGCCAGTTGTCCACTCCATCGCTAATCGCAAAATCAATATAATTATTGGCGTTGGCGCCGTTAAACGCAATCCCTGTCACGTCGTAAACCCGCAGCACCGGTCTGGATACACTCCAGGCCAGCGGCCCGTATTGCCGGCGGAATTGCTCCTGTTTGGCCGCGGTAATTTCCCAGTAAGCAAAAAGCCAGTTGGGATCACGAACCATTAAAACCAGCCTGTCGGAGCCATAGTACCAGGGAATCTCCGGCGGCTGTATTTTAGTTTGCGGTTCCGGCGGCGCCAGCCAAAAATCACCGGCTAATTCGCCGGCGTATTCTTCCATCTCAGATGGCATTGCCTCGGATGGCTCCGCGACGGCCGTTTTCTGGCGCAAAGCTTTGCGACCGGCGCCGGACCGCCACACAAAAAAGCTTAAGAGCAGCAAAATCACCGCTAACCCCAAAGCCCAGCTCATAGTGTCCATCGGTTATCCTCCTTGTGTTGGTTAAGAATTTCGCGGTATAAATTTATTATGGACGGAGAATTTATTTTATTATTGCCAGCAGCACTGCCGTTTATAAATTAAAAACATCCGGCAAATGTGTGTAAAATCGCTTACGGTTAATAGTTTTGCGTGCCTGGACTTTGAGTACTAACAAGCACAGGGTCTGACCAGTAACAATTTTTCGCCGACAAAAAAACTTTTTTCCGTGCTGCTTTCGGATTGCAAAAAAATGCTATATACTTTGAACAATGGCAAAAATAATTTCTCAGACCAATTTAATATCCGGCGCCAAGCGCAAAAAAATGCTGGCCCTGCTGGCCGGGCACATCCCCTATGCGGGACCGACCCTTAATTACGGCAGCCCTTTCGAACTGCTGGTAGCGGTAATTCTTTCGGCCCAATGCACCGACGTGCGAGTCAACATGGTCACCGCCAGGCTGTTTGCCCATTACCGGACGCCCGGCGATTTCGCGGCCTTGGAACAAGAGTTTTTAGCCGAAGCAATTAAGGACTGCGGCCTTTACCGCAATAAAAGCCGGCACATTATTGACACAGCGCGGATTTTACTGGAGCGGTTCGGCGGACTGGTGCCAAATAATCTGGCCGAGCTGGAATCGCTGCCGGGGGTGGGCCGTAAAACCGCTAATGTGGTGCTCAGCGTAGCCTTTGGCCTGCCCGCTTTTCCCGTGGATACCCACATTTTCCGCGTCACCCGCCGGCTGGGCTTAACCAAGGGCAAGAACCCGCTGCAGGTGGAACAGGACTTAACCGGGCTGCTGCCTGCCGCCGAGCTGGGCGATTGGCATCACCGGCTGATTCATTTTGGCCGGACCACCTGCACCGCCCGCAAACCGGACTGCGTCAATTGCGTGGTCCGCACCCTGTGCCCGACCAATCTTGCTGAAACCGGGAGGATACGGTAATGCATCTGGTACTGGTAGAACCGGAAATCCCGTCCAATACCGGCAATGTGGCCCGCACCTGCGCGGTCACCGGAGCGCATCTGCATCTGGTGAAACCGCTGGGTTTTTCCGTGGACGACAAGCATCTGAAAAGGGCCGGCCTGGATTATTGGCATCTGTTGGACATCCATTACCATGATAGTTTTGACGAAGTCCTGGACGCTTATCCCGGCCAACAGTTTTATTTCGCCACTACCAAAGGCGGCCGTTACTATACTGACTTTCACTACGGACCGGATGATTTTCTGGTTTTCGGCCGTGAAACAGCCGGTTTGCCGGCGGAAATACGCAATCGTTTCCGGGAACGCTGCATCCGCATTCCCATGCTCAACGAAGCCCGCTCGCTGAACCTGGCCAATTCGGTGGCTATTGTGCTTTACGAAGCTCTGAGGCAAAACGGCTTTGCCGGCATGAAGTAAGAAATAACATCACCAATAATATTGTCTAAGCGGGAGGATGATCATGCTCAATACGATACCGGAATTACGCCTGGCCATGGAAAAGCAAGGCTACATCAGCGAAGACGAACTGGCCACCACAGTGTACCTGGCCCTGGCCCTGCAAAAACCCTTATTGGTGGAAGGCGCGCCGGGAGTTGGGAAAACAGAAATCGCCAAGGTTCTGGCCGCGGCCTTTAATACCGAATTAATCCGTCTGCAGTGCTACGAGGGACTGGACGAAAACAAAGCCCTTTACGAGTGGAATTACCAACGCCAGTTAATTAAAATTCAGATTTCCAAAAACTCCGGCCCCGAAGAACAACTGGAGCGGAACCTGTTCAGCGAGGAGTACCTGTTGGAACGCCCGCTGCTGCAAGCAATCCGGGCCCAATCCAAAGTGGTGCTTTTAATTGATGAGGTAGACAAAGTGGAAGCGGAATTTGAAGCCTTTTTGTTTGAGCTGCTCTCCGATTTCCAGATTTCCATCCCCGAACTCGGTACCGTCGGCGCGCGGCACATCCCCATAGTGGTGCTGACCAGCAACGGGGAGCGGGAGCTGTCCGACGGTTTGAAACGGCGGTGCGTCTACCTGTATATTGATTTCCCATCCATTGAAAAGGAATCGCGCATCCTAAAGGTGAAAGTTCCCGAAGCCGGCGAAAAAATTGTGGCCCAGATTGCCAATGCCGCCAGCTATATCCGAACCAGCCTGAACCTGCGCAAAAAGCCGTCTATTTCTGAAACCATTGACTGGACCAGGGCCCTGATCACCCTGGGCGAAGATGCCTTAAGCGCCGACGGCATCAACAAAACATTAAACATATTACTAAAAAACCGGGACGACCAGGCAATGCTGCGCAATGAACTGGGCTTAGACAAACTGGTCCAAGCGGCGACCCCAAAAGCTTAGCGGCAACTATTCCCGAGGTTCGAACTTCGAACTTCGAGTAAACTGTGCGCTCATGCTCTCCGAGAAATCGCTTACGGTTAATAGTTTTGCGTGCCTGAGCTTTGAGGATCAACAAACACTGAGCAGTAACTATTCCTGAGGTTCGAACTTCGAACCTCGAACCTCGAACTTCGAATTCTGAACAGGTGGTATAAACTTGACTCTAGACACTACTTTAGACACTTTAGACACCAAAGAAACAACCTTCGCCCTGCCGGGCCATGATATTAACCTGCTGCTGGTGCGGGATATCGAGCAGCTGATCACGGACCCGGGGGATGCGGAAAAAGTGCCTTGCTGGGCCGACATCTGGCCGGCGGCCATGGGCCTGGCCCGATGGATATGGGAAAACTTGCGTTTTGACGGCGACGAACTAATTGAACTGGGCGCCGGTTTGGGCCTGCCCGGGGTCGTCTGCGGTTTGCGAGGGGCCAAGGTGACCTTTTCGGACTTTAATCCCACCGCCCTGGAGCTGGCCGCCGCCAACGCCGCGCGCAATCAGCTGGCCGGTTGGTCCACCCTGCGGGCCGATTGGCGCACTTATCAGCCACCTAAACAGTATCCCTGGGTGCTGGGCTCGGACATATTTTACGATCCGCAGTTAAACCCGCACCTGCTGCGGTTAATCCCGGCCCTGCTTTCCCCCGGCGGCTGCTTTTTAGCCGCTCATCCGGGACGGCCCGCCAGCAACGAATTCCTGGCGGCCCTCAAGGAAAAGCTGCCGCTGGCCGAAGAAAGGGAAGCCCTGGTGCCGGTCACCATTGACGATCCTTATTTCCCTTATTACGAAATTAAGATCCATTATTTTAAAACGTTTTAAGTTAAAACATTCTAAGTTACTGTTCAGCATCGAGCGGCACGCCAAACCGTTAACCGCGCGCTCATGCTCTCCGAGAAATCGCTTCCGGTTAACGGTTTGGCGTACCTGGGCTTGAGGATCAACAGACACCGAACAGTTACCGTTCTAAGCCTAAAAGGAGGTTCCGGTCATGTCAGGCGCAAACAGTACCAGTAACAACCCTTTTACTCACCTGCACGTCCATACCGAGTACAGCCTTTTGGACGGCGCCTCCCGCATCAAGAACCTGGTGGAGACCGCCGCCGGCTTGGGCATGCAGTCCCTGGCCATCACCGACCACGGAGTAATGTACGGCGTGGTTGACTTTTACAAGGCCTGCCGGCAACAAAACATTAAGCCCATTCTGGGCTGTGAGGTATACGTGGCGCCCCAGACCAGGCACGACCGCACCCCGAAAATAGACGACAATCTGCACCACCTGGTGCTGCTGGCCCAAAACGAAACCGGCTACCGGAACCTGCTCCGCCTGGTTTCGCTGGGCTTTACCGAAGGCTTTTATTATAAACCGCGGGTGGACAAGGAATTGCTGGCCGCCCACAGCGAGGGGCTAATCGCCTTAAGCGGCTGCATTGCCGGCGAGGTGGCCACCCGGGTTATTCAAGGCAACATGAAACAGGCCGCCCAAAGCGCCGCCGATTACAGGGATATTTTCGGCCGGGATAATTTTTACCTGGAACTGCAGGATCACGGTCTGGAAGGGCAGCGCATCGCCAACCGCGGCTTGCTGGAATTACACCGGCAAACCGGTATTCCCCTGGTCGCCACTAACGATGTCCACTATGTGCTCAGAAATCACGCCGAGATGCAAGACGTGCTGCTCTGCATCCAAACCGGCAAAACAGTGGACGATCCGAGCCGGATGCGTTTTGAATCCAGTGAGTTCTATCTTAAAGACCGGCGGGAAATGGAGCTGCTGTTCGGCGAACTCCAAGAGGCCTTGGAGAATACCCAGCTAATCGCGGCAAGATGCAACGTGGAGCTGGAGTTCGGTAAACTGCACATGCCCGAATACCGGTTGCCCGGGGAGCAGAACCCATACGCCTACCTGAAAGAGTTATGCGAAGCCGGACTCCGGGCACGCTACGGCGTCATAAGTGAGACCGTGCAGCAAAGGCTGGATTATGAACTGAACGTAATCAAACAAATGGATTATATTACTTATTTCCTGATTGTCTGGGATTTTATCGACTTTGCCAGGAAAAACGACATCCCTGTGGGACCGGGCCGCGGCTCGGCAGCCGGCAGCCTGGTGGCTTACGCCCTGGGGATCACCAATATCGATCCGCTGCGCTACGATTTGCTTTTTGAGCGCTTCCTTAATCCGGAACGGGTTTCCATGCCTGATATCGATATTGATTTCTGCTTTGAGAAGCGGGGCCGGGTTATCGAATACGTGGCCGAAAAGTACGGCCAGGATCGGGTGGCCCAAATAGCCACCTTCGGCACCATGGCGGCCCGGGCGGCCATCAAAGACGTGGGCCGGGCCCTGGGCATGCCTTACGGGGATGTTGACCGCATCGCCAAACTAATCCCCACCGAATTACATATTACTATTGACAAAGCTCTCAGCGATACGCCCGAGCTCAGCGGTCTGTACCGGGACGACGACCAGGTGCGCAAGCTCATCGACACCGCCGCCCTCATTGAAGGGATGCCCAGGCACGCTTCCACCCACGCCGCCGGGGTAGTGATCACCCGTCAGCCCCTGACCCACTACGTACCTCTGTACAAGGCCACCGACGGTCCGCTGACCACCCAGTTCGCCAAAGACCCGGTGGAAGAGCTGGGACTGCTAAAAATGGATTTCCTCGGCCTGCGCACCTTAACAGTCATTGCCGACGCTATCCAATCAATTAAGCAAAATAAGGGCGTGGAGATCGATATCGACCAAATCCCCCTGGATGATCCCAAGGCCTTCGAGCTGTTGGGCCGCGGTGAAGCCATCGGCGTGTTCCAGCTGGAAAGCAGCGGCATGCGCACTATTTTAAAGGACTTGCGGCCCGAACTGTTCGAGGACATCATCGCTTTAGTGGCCCTATACCGGCCGGGCCCCCTGGGCAGCGGCATGGTGGAAGACTTTATTAAAAGCAAACACGGCGAAAAAAAGGCCGTCTATTTGCATCCCAAACTGGAGCCGATCCTCCGGGACACTTACGGGGTGATCCTGTACCAGGAGCAGGTGATGCGCATTGCCAGCGACCTGGCCGGTTTCTCCCTGGGCGAGGCCGACATGCTGCGGCGGGCCATGGGTAAAAAGAAACCGGAAATAATCGCCGGCCTGCGGGCCCAGTTCGTGGACGGAGCGGTGCAAAACAACGTCGACAAAAACGTGGCGGGACAAATATTTGACCTGATGGCCTACTTTGCCGGGTACGGCTTCAATAAAAGCCACAGCGCCGCCTACGCCATGGTCTCCTACCAAACGGCTTACCTGAAAGCCAATTACCCGGTGGAATATATGGCGGCCCTTTTAACCTCGGTCAATGACAATTCGGATAAAGTAGCGTATTATATTGAGGAATGCCGGCGGATGGGCATCGACGTGCTGCCGCCGGACATCAACGTCAGCGGCGTCAGTTTCACCGTGGACGGGGATAAAATCCGGTTCGGCCTGGCGGTAATTAAAAACGTGGGGCAGACCGCCGTGCAATCCATCCTGGAAAACAAAAGACAGGGCGGGCCTTACCTATCATTTGCGGATCTCTGCCAGCGGCTGGATGTCAAAACCATCAACCGGCGGGTGCTGGAGAATCTGATTAAAAGCGGCGCCCTGGATTCCCTGGGCCATTACCGTTCCCAAAAGATGGCGGCGGTGGAGGCCGGCCTGGGCCTGGCCCAAGCCTCCAACAAGGATCGCAGTAACGGCCAGCTGTCGCTGCTTGACTTCTGGGGCGAAGACGTGAAGAACGCCGTGAATATTGAAATGCCTCAAATCAGCGAATATCCGCCCACGGAATTGCTGGCCCTGGAAAAAGAGGCGCTGGGCCTTTATGTCAGCGGCCACCCGCTCAACGAGTACCGGGAAATCATCAATCGCAGCGGCTCCCACCAAATTGCCGGCCTGAGCGAACTGGGGGAAAGGTCCGAGGTAGTATTAAGCGGCCTGCTGTCAAATATCAAAAAAATCACCACTAAGAAGGGCGACAATATGGCTTTCGCCAGTCTGGAAGATCTGACCGGAGTAACGGAACTGGTTATTTTCCCGCGCACCTTCCAGGAATACGCCAGCTTGCTGCAGGATGAAAAGGCGGTGCTGGTCAGCGGCCTCACCAATCAAAGCGGCGACGCGGTAAAAATAATCGTTAACAGCATCAAGCCACTGGAAAAATCACTGGCAAATAAATCAAACGACGCCTTATTCCTCAAGCTGGAACAGGTCTCCACCGGTTTGGCGGCCCGTATTCAGCAGGCCTTAAGCGCTTTCCCCGGGGAAACGCCGGTTTATCTTTATTTTCCGGAACGGAAAAAATTGGCCCGCACAGATCAAAAATTCTGGGTTAACCTTAACTCAGGGGTGGTAAAAGAACTGGAAAGGCTTTTAGGTCCCGAGCGGGTTAAAATAAAGGAGCAGCCAGGTTACCGGTCAGACCCTGTGTTTGTTAGTACTCAACTCAGTTAATATGAAAGGTGGGCATATCATTGCTTAGAATTGCCCTTTTAACCAGCGGCGGCGACGCTCCGGGCATGAACGCCGCCATCCGCGCCGTAGTGCGTAAAGCCATTTACCACGGCTTGGAAGTGATTGGCATCCAGCGGGGCTACAGCGGTTTTATCGAAGCCGACATGGCCCCGATGAATCTGGGTTCGGTGGCGGATATTATCCAGCGGGGCGGCACCATCCTGCGCACCGCCCGTTCGGATGAATTCGATACTGTCCCGGGCCGGGCCAAAGCCTATGCCAATGTAGAAAGATTTGGCATACAAGGGCTGGTGGTGATCGGCGGC
>WQUS01000361.1 GCA_009781965.1 Bacillota bacterium
ATTTGATTTGATTAAACTGTAAAAACGCCCGTCTTCTTCCCAGCCCATTTCCGCCCGGTAGCGGTGCGCCGGTTTCAGATCGTAAAAATACCAGTCATTGGTCAGCGGGGGCAACGCCACCCTCTGTACCGGCTGGTTTTTTTCACTTTCATATCCGGCGTCGGGCGGCAGCTCGTACAAATTTAAAACCAACAAACGGCCGGGCAATGTTTTAGCTCGCCCTAAGGACAGCTCCCAATACAGAAAAACCGCAGTCGGATTAATTACCAGCATGGTCAGAGTGTTGTCATCGTACCAACGCGGCAGTTCCATTTGATCAAGATCAAGATCACGCTCGCGCATCACACAAAAGCCCCCTCTCCGGCAGTCTCTAATAACATTATAGCAAAATATAAATGCGAAAGTTAGCTAATTATTGAAATATTAATTACAGCCTTGGAATAATCGCGCCATAGAGATTATAATTAGGTTATAATAGTTGAGAAATTAATTCTTCGCGAGGAGGGTGCGAACTTTTATCATGTATTCCTATCGTACCGTGTCGGTAATACCGCGGCTGCCAGAATCGATTAAACGGCTTAGGGAACTGGCCTATAACCTCTGGTTCAGCTGGAATGACGAAGCGCTGGATCTGTATCGTTCCATTAATCCGGAACTCTGGGAAAATGTATACCATAATCCAGTGCTGTTCCTGCTTAAAGTGCAGGAGGAAGTCCTTAATGAAGCGGCCGGCGACCGGCACTTTCTTGAGCGCTACGCCCGGGTAATGGATGAGCTTGACCGCTACATGCAAAGCAGCACCTGGTTCGCTCAGCAACCGCCCCAAGCAGGTCAACCGCTGATTGCCTATTTTTCCGCCGAGTTTGGCCTGCACGAATCATATCCCGTTTATTCCGGCGGCTTGGGTCTTTTAGCCGGCGACCACTGCAAAGCGGCCAGCGATCTGGGGCTGCCCTTTATCGGAGTGGGCCTGATTTATAAATATGGTTATTTCACTCAATTAATTAATCGGGAAGGCCAGCAGGAAGAATATTATGCTTATCATAATTTTCGTGAAATGCCGGTCACGCCGGTGCTGGATCAAAACGGCAAAGAAATCATTATTGCCGTGGAACTGCCGGGCCGCAGCGTCTACGCCCGGATTTGGCGCATGAATGTGGGCCGCTGCCAGATCATCTTTTTGGACGCGGATATGAACGCCAACAGTGCGGAGGACCAGGCCCTCACCGCTCAGCTTTACGGCGGCAACCAGGATACCCGCATCAGCCAGGAAATCCTTCTGGGCATCGGCGGCGTCCGCGCCCTCAGAGCCATGGGTTTTCAACCCACCGTCTGGCACATTAACGAAGGGCACGCCGCTTTCCTGCTGCTGGAGCGCATGAGGGAAATGATCCAGGAACGGGGGCTGCCGGTAGGCTCGGTCATGGAACAGCTCCGGGCAAACACCATCTTTACCACCCACACCCCGGTCCCGGCCGGTCACGATGTTTTCAGCGCCGAAATGGTTGAACTTTATCTGGGGCATTTTTATAACCAGTTGAGTTTATCCCGAGAACAGTTTTACGAATTGGGCAGCGACGAAATGCGCCCCGGCTTTAACATGACCCTGCTGGCTTTAAAAAATGCGGGATTTTGTAACGGCGTCAGCCGGCTGCACGGTCAGGTGACCAGAACCATGTTTCACCATCTATACAAGCATCTGCCTGAAGAAGAGGTGCCCATCGGGCATGTGACCAACGGGGTGCATACTTTAACCTGGCTGGCCCCCGGGATGCGCGAACTGTTTAACAGCTACCTGGAAAAAGACTGGGCGACCAGCTTGTCCGAACCGGACTGCTGGTCGGGCGTGCATCGGATTCCTAACCAGGAGCTGTGGAACATGCACTGTCTGCAAAAGGAGAAAACCTTGGCTTTTGCCCGCAAAAAGCTGGTCGAACAGCGGATGCGCAACCGGGAAACCATGGACCGGGTCACCGAAGTAGACGACTATTTGCAAACGGAGACGCTGACCATCGGGTTTTCCCGCCGTTTTGCCACCTATAAGCGGGCTGATTTGCTATTCCGGGACCTGGAACGGCTGAACAAACTGGTGAACAATCCCGAGCGGCCGGTGCAATTCGTATTTGCCGGCAAGGCTCACCCGGCGGATATTCCGGGTCATGATTTAATTAAAATGATTAACCAGGTCACCAAGGATGATCGTTTCCGGGGTAAAGTGGTGTTTTTGGAGAATTATGATATCAACGTGTCCCGTTACCTGCTTCAGGGAGTGGACGTCTGGCTCAATACCCCCCGCAGGCCCCTGGAAGCCAGCGGCACCAGCGGCATGAAGGCGGCTCTGAACGGAGTACTGAACTGCAGCGTCAAGGATGGTTGGTGGCCGGAAGCTTATAACGGAGAAAACGGTTTCGTAGTTGGAACGGACTGGGAATTTCCCGACGAAGAAACCCAGGATCGCTATGACTTCAACGCTCTTTACACTTTGCTGGAGGAAGATGTAGTGCCCATTTATTACGACCGGGAAGGGGGCCTGCCCAACCAGTGGGTTAAAATGATGAAGGAATCCATCAAATCCATCGCCCCTTGTTTCAGCACCGAACGCATGGTCATGGAATATGCCCGGCACTATTATTTACCGGCCATGGAACGGCATGCTGTTTTTCAAGCCGATGCCGGCCGGGTAAGCAACGAACTCCATGCTTTGAAAAAATTCCTATCGGAAAACTGGAACCGGGTCCGGGTTTTGTCCGTCAGAACCGGCGGCGCCAAAGCCATCCATCCGGACGAAAAAATGATGATTTGGGCCGATATTGAACTCGGTCCGGTGCAGCCGGAGCAGGTACGGGTGGAAATAGCCTATGGGGAAATTGAGGAAAAAGGGTTGCTGAACATTCGCACCACCCCTTTGGAACTACAGGAAGGAGCGGAAAACGGCAAAATGGTCTACAAGGGCGAAATTACCCTGCCCCAGGGAATGTTTGGTTATACGGTACGGGTGCGTCCATACAGCCCTTATTTTGCCAGCCGTTTTGAACTGCCTTTGGTGGCTTGGTCGCCGCCCTTCTAAATCGTTGTAAATGGGTTACTGTTCTACGTTATTGTTCAGCATCGAGCGGCACGCCAAACCGTTAACCGCGCGCTCATGCTCTCCGAGAAATCGCTTCCGGTTAACGGTT
>WQUS01000362.1 GCA_009781965.1 Bacillota bacterium
TAACCGTGCGCTCATACTCTTCGAGAAATCGCTTACGGTTAATAACTTTACGGGCCTGGGCTACGGGTACTAACAAACACAGGGTCTGACCAGTAACCTTTTCGTAGCATGGTTGCGGAAGTCGGCTGATGCTTCCTTGTCAAATCATAACTCTTATTGTATAATAATCATTAGCTTGAACCGGGTGTGCGTTTTGTATTTTAACTTTCCATAGGTGATGACCTTTAAGGAGAGTGGGTAAAGCCCACTCTTTCGTATTATAATAAAAAAATTATAATAAAAAAACCGCGAGGCCCGAGGAGGAAACTGAATATGGCCAATAACAAGGTGGCGGCGCTGGTGGAAAAATTGGTTACTATCGGGCTGGCTGATATGGGTATCGAATTGGTGGATGTAACTTACGGCAAAGAAGGCGGGCGCTGGTTTTTAAGGATTTTTATTGATCAGCCCGGTGGCATCGGCCTGGAGGACTGTCAGCGGGTATCGGAGTATATCGATCCCTTGTTGGATGAACACGACCCCATTCCCAATGCATATACTTTGGAAGTATCATCTCCCGGCATTGAACGGCCTTTGAAAAAAACGGCTGATTTTGAACGGTTCACCGGCCGGCAAATCAGCTTGAACACTTTTGCGGCAGTAGCAGGCAAACGCAAGTTTAAAGGGTTGTTAAAGATGGTTGACAACCAGGCGGTTACTCTGGAAGTGGATGGTGAGCAACTGATCATTCCTATGGAACAAATTGCGTCAGCCAAGCTGGTCGCTGAATTTTAGTGTGGAGGGAACGGGTAAATGAATACCGAATTCTTGGAAGCCTTGAGAGATTTGGAGAAGGAAAAGAAAATTTCAGTGGATGTATTGCTTGAGGCCATTGAGGCGGCGCTGCTTTCTGCTTATAAAAGAAACTTCGGCTCGCTGCAAAACGCCAAGGTGCATATCGATCGGGAAACAGGAGACTGCAAAGTATACGCCCGGCGCAATGTAGTCGAAACAGTGGAGGACCAGCGGTTGGAGATTTCCCTGGCCGATGCCCAGGCAATAGACCCCTTGTACAACCTTAACGATGTGGTGGAAACGGAGGTTACGCCACGGAATTTTGGGCGTATTGCCGCTCAAACGGCAAAACAGGTGGTGGTACAAAGGATCCGCGAGGCCGAGCGCAATATTATTTACGAGGAGTTTGCCAACCGTGAGGGTGATATTATCAACGGCGTCGTGCAACGGATTGAACAAAGGAATATATATATAGAGCTTGGTAAAACAGAAGCCATCCTCACCCAGGCGGAACAGATGCCCGGGGAAAACTGCCGGCAAGGCGACCGGATTAAGGCTTATATCGTTGAAGTCAGAAAGACTACCAAGGGTCCCCAGGTATTCGTTTCCCGTTCTCACCCGGGTTTGTTGAAAAGGCTGTTTGAATTGGAAGTACCGGAGCTGCAGGAAGGAGTAATCGAGTTGAAATCAGTGGCCCGTGAAGCCGGCCACCGGTCCAAAATAGCCGTTTATTCCAGGGATGAAAATGTTGATCCGGTGGGCGCTTGCGTGGGTCCTAAGGGTATGCGCGTCCAGACCATTGTAAATGAACTGAATGGCGAAAAAATTGACATTATCAAATGGGATTCCGATCCGTCCAAGTTTGTGGCCAGTTCCTTGAGTCCCGCTAAGGTAGTGGCTGTTGAGGTTTGGGAAGACGAAAAAGTGGCCCGGGTTATTGTGCCTGATTACCAGCTTTCCCTGGCCATCGGCAAAGAGGGTCAAAACGCCCGTCTGGCCGCTAAACTTACCGGGTGGAAAATAGATATTAAAAGTGAGAGTCAAATGGCGGAGTTATATCCTGACTACGCGAACCTATTTGCGGAGGAGTTCATTGAATAGGGGGTGGCCGATTTGCCCAGGATAAAAAAGACACCGTACCGGATGTGTGTCGGCTGTCAGGAAATGCGCTCCAAACGGGACTTGATCCGGGTGGTTAGAACGCCGGAAGAGTCTATCGAAGTGGACCATACAGGCAAACGCTCGGGGCGGGGCGCTTATATCTGCCCCAATGCCGAATGTTTGGAAAAGGCCATTAAAGGGAAACGTCTGGAGAAAGCCTTAAAACAGCAAATAGGCCTGGGGGTTAAGGAAGTGCTGCTGGAAAGTCTTCTGAGTCAGCCGTGACCGGCCCGGCGTGGCGTATGCTCGAACTGTGCCGGCGGGCAGGCAAGATTTTAAGCGGCGGGGCGGCGGTAGAAAAAAGTATTTTACGCAATGAAGCTAAAGCGTTGGTGCTGGCAATCGACGCCGCGCCGCGCACTAAAGAAAAGTATGTTCAGATGGCTAATGAAAAAAGTATTCCCGTTTTCTTTTACGCTTCCAGAGATGAACTGGGTGCACTGTTGGGGAAACCGCTTCGCGCTGTGGCGGCGATTACTGACGAGCAATTGGCCCGAGGTGTTGCCGGGGCGATGGAAAGGGGGGAGGCCGGATTATGAACGCTTGCTAATTTTTCTCGGAGGTGATTTATTTGGTAAAGAAACGAGTCCACGAAGTTGCCAAAGAATTGGATCTGCAGACCAAAGATTTAATGCGGCAGCTGGATCGTATGGGTATAGAAGCCAAATCCCATATGAGCACCTTGGACGATGCTGATATAGTCAGGTTAACCAATCATTACCAGGGGCAAAAGGCCAAAACCGCACCGGCGGCCAGCCAGGCCGACGGCTCGAGGGACAACGACCGGAGGTTGGCGCCCGGAACGTCCGAGGCTGCGGACTCCGGCAAACAGAGACCGCCCCGGCACGGGCGTGATAAACGCGGCGGCCAAAAGCATTATGACCATGGCCCTGGATTGGTGGATCGGGTGCCTTCCCGGCCGCCGGACAGAAGATTTACGGAAAAACCAATGCGTTTTAACAATGGGAAAGCGGCGGCGCCCAAAGCCAGCAACGTTGACAGTCAGGCTGTAGCCGCCGGAAGGCCGCAAACGGCTAATGAGCAGCTGCCGCAAACGCCGGTGGAGAATCAACCGGCGCCTCAGGAAACGCAGTCTGCAGCGTCCGGAACGGAAAAAAACGTCGGCGAACGGGTGGAACACAGTGATAACCGGCCAAGACCTGCTGAGCGCAGTGCCAACGCCAGAACCGGTGCGGTTGCCGAACGGCAGCAGCGGCCGCAATTTGACCAGACCCGCCGGG
>WQUS01000363.1 GCA_009781965.1 Bacillota bacterium
TTGCGGTCGGATGAATAACATTTGTAAACACAGCCCCTCTTGCCTTCATGAGCGCCACGATCTTTTCTTTTGTTTGCGGATTTCCAATAGCTAAAGCAAACACTTCATCAGCTTGGGGCTGCCAGTCACTAATGCTGCCTATTACAGCATAATCACAATTTATCCCATTCAAGGCGTGCAAATTATCGTCAATAAAACCGGCGATGGTCCAAGTAGGGGATACTTTATTAACATCTTTAATCCATTGCAGCAATTCACGGCCATAACCGCCGGCGCCAATAATAATTATTTTCCGCATGACAATTCACCTTGTTTTTCTGTACTCTCTAATAAGCATAAAAGCTTCGGCAGCGGCAACGCCCATAGTTGAACCGCGCAACTTAGCCAATGAATCAACCGCCTCCAATGAACGCGGATCAGGAAAATCGCCCAGCTGGGATTGATAACAAGCCATTGCCGCCAGCTTTTGCGCTAAAAATCTACTGATATCTATAAATACGTTGGGGATAAAGCACTTACTTGGATGAGGAATATTCCACTCGGTTTCCGACAAGGTTTCATAGGCATAAACATATTGAACAATATGCTTATACTTAGGTCTCACCGCAACCATAATTGCTTCACAGGTTATCAGATGATCTTTCTGCATGTCGCCAAAATGGGGCATATAAATAATGTTCGGTTCACAACGGCTAATTAAATCCAGTATTTGATTATTCAATTCGTACCTGGGCACATCTTCCAGCATCACCGCCGGAAACTCCAGATAATAGGTTTGCGCAACACCAAGTAAATGATGGCTTTTTACAATTTCTGGGTAAAGGTTATGGGGCCACCGATCATATATTTCCTGATCAATTTGAAATACCGGCGGTTTGCCCCTGGTAACAATACATACCTCCACTTTATCGCCGTTGGCAATATGCCACGCCATCGTTCCGCCACAGCCTAAAATTTCGTCATCCGGATGCGGCGCAAAAACAAGTACCTTCATGTTCGACCTACCTATCCATTGATGTTGACTGTTTGTCGCTGGCGATCACTTGTAAATCCGGACAAAAATTCTTGTTTACTTCTTGTCTCATCAAGATTCTTGCCATTATATTGCACTCTGGTATCACTGGTTCTATAAGAGCTTCCTTTCATTGCCAGTATAACAGTCTGGACAATCATCTTCATATCTAATAGAAAACTAATATTTTCGATATAATAAATATCATTTTCAAATTGTTCGCGCCAGGTCCAGGAATCGGACAGGATATCATCTTTGTTCTTCTTAACTCTCACGCAAGCCAGACCTGGCCGAACAATATGACGCATCTGATGCCTGGGAGTATATAATTCCAGATACTCAATCAATAGCGGTCTAGGACCAATTATGGACATTTTCCCGGCAAAGATACTCCACAGTTCCGGTAATTCATCCAAAGATGTCCTCCTTAAAAATGAACCGAACTTGGTTAATCTATATTCTTCAGGTAAAAGTTCGCCATGTTCATCTGTTTTATTAGTCATGGAGCGAAATTTATAGATATGAAAAATTTGACCGTTTTTTCCCGGCCTTTGAGAAACATATAAAACTGGCCACCCATGAAAAATTAATTCAAAAAAGGTTACTATAACGAACACCGGTGACAACACAACGATCGCAAAACCACTGAGCACAATATCCAGCAGCCGCTTCATATACCGGGTATAAAAACTTCTCCGCACCATCGGCATCGCTGTATCTTTGTTTAGCATCTGATCAGCAACCATTGTAAACCCTCACTTAGCAAACATTTTCATTTAGCCGGATTACCCTTGACTGTGGCTCCATTTTCAACCGGCTTAACGACAACCGACCCCATCCCCACTATTGAACGGCTTCCAACGTGTATACCATTGCGTATGGTTGAATTACCTGAAATTAAAACCTGTTCACCGGTGCTGCAGCTGCCAAACATGCAGCTTTCATCAACCACAAAAGTATCTGCGCCGAGGTGAATATTATGTGAAATTAAACAACCGTTGCTAATTTTCGCTCCGCGGCGGATAATTGTATGATCAATTGCCCCCCTGCAAATAACCACATTGGCCCCGATTTGTACGTTGTCCTCAATAACAATGCCGCCGAATTGAGGCATCGTAACAGCCCGGCCGTTTTCATCCCGATCTGTTGTTAAGCCATCCGCGCCAAGAACAGTGTTTTCACGAATCACCACATTATCGCCAATATGAATTTCTCCTACCAGTTTAACGCCACTGCCAATGTAAACATTATCGCCTATATCTATCTCACCGCCGACATAAGCCCCGGGAAATATTCTTGGATTTTGTCCAATTTTCGCTGTCTTGGCGATAAAGGCTCCATTAACTAAGCTGTATTCTTCCATAGGCGGATAGTAGGTAATATTGTTTTCAGAAAAAAATTTACAGTAACTCAAATGAGGGTCGGCGCACTTATAAACAGCATGCTTTTCAGCAACTCCCACAGGAACAGCCATAGTTTCCGGCCAATAGATAAGACAGTGGTTTACCCCATAAAACACATCTGCCTGAGCAATATTTTTCTCCATTATAAACATTACCGCATTGTCTTTAGGGCTGTTTAGCGACGCCGGACGGACAACCGCAAAATCTAATGGCGGAAAGTACTTGTTGACATTGATACAAAAATACGTTTTCCCGTTTACACTAGTCATAAAATCACCCGGGTTTTATAAATTACCATAGCGATTTAATTATTTTCGTCACTCTGGTCAAATCCGTATCAGACATTTTCGTATCACTGGGTAAACATACGCCGTTTTCGTATATTTCCTCCGCCACACCGGAGCCAATAAAATCACAGCCGGCAAAAAAGGGCTGCCTATGCAGTGGCTTCCAAATGGGTCTGCTCTCTATGTTTTCCGCTTCCAACGCCTCGATAACATCCAAAGGCCTGACTTTGCCGCTTAAAGTCATACAGCTTAACCAGTAATTCGGTTGGTTCCACTCATTAACCGGCATAAACCCAACGCCGGCAAGCCGGCCTAATTGGCGGTTATAAAATTCATAAATATACTTCTTTTTTTGCACTCGCCGGTCCAAAACTTTAAGCTGACCCCGGCCAATACCGGCGAGCACATTACTCATGCGGTAATTAAACCCTAATTCGCTGTGCTGGTAATGCCTGGCCGGATCTT
>WQUS01000364.1 GCA_009781965.1 Bacillota bacterium
CCCTGATGGGGGCGGGCGCCTTCTATATGCCGGTGGTTTCCCAAGGGAAATCATTGGGCGTGATCGGGGTTTCCTGCGCCAGAGGCAACCCGAGCACCAACAGTAAATTCTTTATGCAGCTGATCATCTCCCAGGCGGCCATGGCCCTGGAGCGGCAAAGCCTCTCCGACGCCCAGCGGCAAGCCATGGTGCTGTCGGAAAGGGAACAAATGCGCAGCAACCTGCTCCGGGCCATCTCGCACGATCTGCGCACGCCCCTCACCGGTATTTTAGGCGCCAGTTCGACGATTCTGGAAAACGCCGACTCGCTCGCCAAAGAGGAAAAGAGAAAGCTGCTGACGAACATCAAAGACGATTCCAGCTGGCTGATTAGAATGGTGGAAAACCTGCTGTCCGTGACCAGGATTAGCGACGACAGCACCAATCTGGTGAAATCCGCCGAAGCAGTGGAAGAAATCGTCTCCGAGTCGGTCAGCCGCATCCGGCAGCGCTTTCCGAAAGCGAAAATAGCAGTCCAGGTACCGGATGAAGTAATCATCATCCCCATGGACGGCATCCTGATCGAACAGGCTTTAATGAACCTGATCGAAAACGCCATCAAGCACAACCGTTCCGAGGAGACCATTACCGTACAGGTTGAAAAGAAAGACCGCCAGGTTATGTTTGCCGTCAAGGATTTCGGCAGCGGTATTCCGGCGGCGGATCTGCCCCATCTCCTGGACGGACTGGCCGGCAAAAACAACAGTCCCGACGCCTCACGGGGGTTTGGCATCGGACTGTCCATCTGCAAATCGATCGTCGACGCCCACGGCGGTGAAATCTTCGCCGCCAACAACCAGGTCGGGGGCGGAGCGACTTTCAGCTTTTTACTGCCGCTGGAGGAGGAAAACCATGCATAATCAGCCGCTGATCTTGATCGTGGAAGATGAGGATACCATCAGTAATTTCATTTCCTCGATGCTGGCTTCGAACGGTTACCGCTGCGTCAAAACCGGCTCGGGCCGGGAAGCGACGGCCATGACCGCCTCCCACGTGCCCGATCTGATCCTGCTGGATTTAGGCCTGCCGGACATTGACGGCACGGAAGTGCTGAAGCAAATCCGCTTGTGGACTGATATACCGGTGGTGGTCCTGTCCGCCAGGGGACATGAGCGGGAAAAGGTGGAGGCCCTTGATCTCGGCGCGGACGATTATATCACCAAACCCTTCGGGACCAGCGAACTGCTGGCCCGCATCCGCACCGCCCTCCGGCACAGCCGGAATCTGGGCCAAAGGGAGACGGTGCACAATTTCTCCGTCGGGGACCTGAAAATTGACTATGAAAAGAGGTCGGTCCGGCTCTCCGGCCAGGAGGTCCACCTTACGCCCATTGAATATAAGATTCTGGTTCTGCTTTCCCGGCATGTAGGCAAAGTGCTCACCCACGCTTTCATGATTAAAGAAGTGTGGGGGCCTTACGCCAGTGAAAATCAAGCCTTGCGGGTAAACATGGCCAATATCCGCCGCAAACTGGAGCTCAATCCGGCCGAACCGCGCTACATCCTGACCGAAGTGGGCGTCGGCTACCGGATGGCGGAAGAATGAGCAGTAACAAATAATAAAATATTAGTGCCAGGTAGTTGTGTTGGATTGGCAAATAGTATATTATTGCAAGAGTATGGCACTCAATTTGTTGCAAATACTTCCAGCATCGCTGTGCGTTGTCGCTTTTGCGGTGGAAATGGCATCAAAAATAGTCTAAACAAACTAATCATAATTTCAATCATATGGAAGTGCAAAAAAAACCAAATGAAAAGTGTGAGAGATATTGTACTTGGGGGCGCCCTGGCCAATGATCAGCTCAAGGGCGAGAAGATGTCCCGCATCTGGGGATTGCCCATTATGGCCAGCGACGCCGTGTCTTCCGTTGCTTACGCCGTAGAGGAAATCTTATTGGCCCTGGTGCCGGCCCTTGGTTTGCTGGCGGTGGGATATGTCGGCCTGGTCAGCGTGCCAATCATTCTTTTACTGCTCATGCTGGTCTTTTCCTATTCCCAAATCATTAATCATTATCCCGGCGGCGGCGGAGCCTATGTGGTTTCCAAAGAAAACTTCGGCCAGCAGGCTTCTTTGCTGGCGGCGGCCTGTCTGATGGTGGATTATGTTTTAACGGTGGCCGTGAGCACCTCCTCGTCCACAGCCGCGATTGTGGCTGCTTTCCCGCCGCTGGGGCCTTATAAGGTTTTAATTTCCTTAACTTGTATTTCAACGATTACTTTGATTAATTTAAGGGGCGTCAGCGACTCGTCAAAAGTATTCGGCGTTCCCACCTATATGTTTATAGTGTCGGCGATGATTTTAATCATCACCGGGTTTGTGCGTCTTTTTTCAGGCACCCTGCAGCCCATTGATTACAGCGCCGCACAAATTCCCCAGGCGACTGTTTCCGGGATCACCTTGCTCTTGTTTTTAAGAGCTTTTTCCTCCGGTTGTTCGGCCCTGACCGGTGTGGAGGCGGTCAGCGATGCGGTGCCCAATTTCCGTGATCCCTCTACCAGAACCGCCAGACATGTGCTATATATGCTGGGCGGCATCATTATCTTTGTTTTCGGCGGCACAAGTTTTCTGGCCAGTGCCTTGAAGGTCGTGCCTTTGGCCGGCGTTACCGTAATGTCGCAAATGGCCACCGCTGTGTTCGGCCAGAACATCATGTTTTACATCTTACAGTTTACGACCGCTTTAATCCTGTTGCTGGCCGCCAATACGGCTTACAACGGGCTGCCGATCCTGCTTTATATTTTATCCAAAGACCGTTTTGTCCCCAGCCAATTTGGCCAGCGGGGCACCAAACTGAGCTTCTCCAACGGGATCATGTTTATTTTTATCGCCGCGGCGTTGCTTTTGCTGATATTCAAAGCCAATACCCACGCTCTGATTCCTTTTTATGCCGTCGGAGTACTGGTTTCCTTTACTATTTCTCAAGCCGGCATGTTTGTCAGGTGGGTACAGTTAAAGGAAAGCGGCTGGCAGTACAAAAGTATCATTAACGCAGTCGGCACGCTGGTTACCTTCGTGGGCGCCATTGTGGTCTTTCTGATGAAATTTGTGGAAGGCGCCTGGGCGCTGCTCATAATTATTCCGCTGATTATGTTCTTTACTACCTATACCAGGCGTCATTA
>WQUS01000365.1 GCA_009781965.1 Bacillota bacterium
CGATGGACAGGTAGAACGTGCCGTTGGCGTTCGGCGTCAACTGGCTGATCAGGTCCGCCGATACCGCTATCGTCAGCGAACCGTCCGCGTTCAGCGTGACGCTGCCGTCAGCCAGCTGCGGATTCATGCCGCCATCCACGTGAGTGCCGAAGGTGACCGTCTTCGTTTTCTGCTGCTGCGCGGGGGTCAGTGCCTGATAGTCCGCGCCCTGGCCCGCGATCTGCTCCAGACCGGTCCCCGTAACCTTGAACGACGTCAGGTTGGCGAAAACCCCCGCATCCGGCGTCACCGAGGTGACGGTGTATTGCTGGTAGATTTTCCGCGGCGTCAGCGCAATGGATAGATCACCGTTTGCCCACGCGCCGATGGTCGTAAGCGCCGGCATAGTCAGGCTTACCTTGCGGGTGCAGACGCCCGCGAAATCCGAACCGCTGGAAGTATAGACGTAGCTGCTTCCGCCCAGCGTTACCGAGTCAACGTCAAAACCCAGATAAGCCGCACCGGCAGTGATCGAAATCTGCACTTTCTGCCCGGGCAGGTAATCGCTTTTCGTCCACATGCCGCCTGATTGCTCCCAACCGACCCCGTTGTCCGGGACAATGGGGATCGTACTGCCCTGATAGGTAAGCGACACCGGAATCGTGACCGCCGTCCCGGGCGCGTCCTGGATAACAAGCCTGGCAAGGACGCTGTTCGAACCAATGTCGGACGGTATCGTGAAGCTCTGGGTGTTTGAGTTCGCGAAAGAGACGGTAGCGAACGGGGCCGTATCGACGACGGTGTTCGTACCGGTGGTGTTGCCGGACGAGTCCGTCACGGCCTGCGTCCAGGTCTGATACAGCTCCAGACCGCTGACGTAATAATTCAAGTCAGTCTGCTGCGCCGTGGCGGTGATCGTGTCCCCCGGCATTCCGGCGTACTTATCGAGAATGACGTTACCGTTTTGATTGCTCTCGACCTGTATGAAAGCGGCGGTCTTGTCGTAGGCGTCCATATGCACTTCGACATTGCCGGCAGGCATCGTGAACGAGTAGGTCCCGTCACTGTTGTCAATGAGATCCATGTTGGCCTTCGCGCCGGCTTTGTCATAATAGACGTTGATCAAATCCTTCATGTCGGCGGGATAAGCAATATTCGACAGCGTAACAGCGGCGCCGGATAAATACGGCCCCGCCGGGTTGACGTTAAGGGAGCAGCCCGCGCCCAAGGATGTCGTGACCGTGTACTGCGCCCGCGCGACGTTAATCTGGAAATGCTGCGGGGCCGAGGCTTCATCGGAGGTCATGCTGTTGTTCCGCTGGAGCCAGACGTACACATCGTATGTCCCGCCAACGGCGCAGCCGTCTATGTCGATGGGCAGGTCAAAAGTCGCGGCGCTGCCGGAGATTTCGGAGGCGTTGAAGTTCCGCGAGCCGGAATCGAGAATTGTCCGGTTGCCGAGCGCATCCGTTCCCACGACCTTGTACGCGGCCGAATCATTTGTAAAATCCCCGGCGTTCGCCGGTGTGGCCGTAAGGCCGCTGAGGGTGAAGGAATTGCTGTTGTTGGCCGGTTCCGTGTAAACGGTCCGGGCAGATGACGGAACGTTGGCCAGGGTACCCACGTTCGCGCCCGCGATGGTCAGCCGGTAGCCGTTCTGGAAAGTGGCGGCGTTGACGACAGAGGCCGGATCCAACTTGAAAATCGGGCGCAGGCCTTCATAAGAATACATTGGATTCCCTTCCGTGCCAATGGCTCCGAAGAACACCGAATCCGTGTTTTCGACGGTGAAAATGCCGGGTGTGCCGTTTATTAAACCGACGCAGGGTATATTACTATATCCAGTGGGCGGGTAGAACGGATTAGGCAACGCGACATACCCGCGCGTCCAGTATACGCCGTTGTCAGTAGCGCCGACTTTCGCAGTGACAAGCGAAGTGGGGATTATGTTGGAGACCTGGCAGGGGTTTCCGTTCAAATCGGTTCCGTCGGCCGTATCGCTGGCACTCCAGTGGACAGTCTGGGGATTAGTAAGCGCTCCAAAGCCATTTTGTACACCGCCGGGTGTTAACTGGGGGCCGTTCCAATCGCACCAGGGGATGTAAAACTTCTGGCTGGTCGCGGTGTCCTGATAAACATTCGCCCGCTGCGTCGAAACCGTCACAGGCTTGATAGCTCCAAGTTCCGCGCCGTTAAAGCCGCCTGTAAACGTGGAGGTATTCAGAAAACTCTCAACCAGCGAGGAACTGTAAACCGGCTCAGAATTATCGGGATAATACTTGCTGTAATCCGGTATTTTATCGGACATGAAGGTGATCATGCCGTCGCCGGCGCCGTTGATGGTTTCCTCACCCATCGTGTCCCAGAAAACCGGCGACGGGGCGCCGTATGACGTCACCGGGTTATTCTCATAATCTTGCGGATAATTCACACCCTGCCCCTGGGCGTATGAGCCGAAATAAATTCCGCTGCCCGCCAGCGCGTTAAAATTCACACCGTCGTTGACCGCTCCCGAGCCGATGGGCAGAGGGCCTCCCAGCGGAGCAAGCGGGGCCATCAGTGGCAGCAAAGGAATCGCTGGCGCGACATTCTGCGTCAGGTCCCTGAAGCCGTAGACCGTACCGATCGTCTGCACTTGGGCGTCATTACCGTTTACGGAGAAATCCAGCGCCACGCCGGAGTCGCTCACTCCGTAGGAATTATTCGGCGCGGTGAAATTAATGCTCGAATTAGGCTGGTAGTCAAAGCCCCCGTTCAACAGGCTCTGGAAATGGGCAAACGTCAGTGCGGACGGGCTCGTAAACCGGCTGTCCCTAATCAGGCCGTAAGCGTAGGGCGCTTCCCCGGCTGCGTTCTCGTCCATCATATAATCGTCGGGCGCGGGGCTGATCGTCCTTTCGTTAGTTATATACTCACTTAGGCCGTTTGCGGCCACCGGCTGATCGTCATGCGGGCCAAACTGAGTATCCAGCACAATGCGCGCGCCGATCTCGCCGCCGGAAATTCCCAGGTCAGCTCCGGTTGCCCCGTAGCTAAAGTTCTGGATGTCCTGAACCCCATATACATCGGCGGGAACCCCCGTGGCAGTCCCTGCCGCGCTGCCGTCGCTGTCATTCCGGATGTCGTAGCCCACATAGACGGCGTAGGAATTCGGCGAACCGCTATCCTGAATAATGTTCAGATATTCCGTGATCGCATAGTTCTGAAAATACCAGGTGGTTTGCGTAGTCCCGGAATCGTTTTTAAATGGCTGGACAAAGCCCAGCGCCCCGGCCGCGGCGTCCCCGAACTTGTAGGTCTGGCCGCCGATGCGGAACATACCGAAGGAAGCCGCTTTGCTTTGGTCAAAGGACTGGGTTGAGGGCATAATATAAAAGCTTCCGTCTGTCGTGTTCACATAATACTTGATGTAACCGTTGTCGTCGCTGACAAAATTGCTCTCCTCACCGCCACCCGGGGGCGATGGCGCAGCCAACGCGGACAAGATGCCGCCTTGGACGAAGCTCAGCAACATGATCAAACTCATCACTGCGGCAATTGATTTTCTGAAAAACCGCCTCTTGTTGAAAAACCTCTTCATGAAAGATCTCCTTTCTCATTAAGGTTGCTTCTTCAAAGCTCCCTCCTTAAGGCCATCCCATCAATAGCACTTCATAAAGGGCACCTCCCCAATTAAGTAAGTCCGTTATCTCCCGGCTCTGACCTTACTTTTTAGTGTAACAACCAGCCCCCTAAAATCAATAGACTTTGTCTAGATCCTCCGTGAACGACGGGTTTTCGCCGTGAATTACATTTAATAATTAATGTAAATTAAGCTTGATTTTTCTATGCGATTTGGTTATAATCCTAAAATAATCCATATCCAGAATTGTTATCTGGGAGTGAATTTTTATGGAGATCCAAAAAGTGGCCGGGTATAATAGAATCTATCAAGCAGAGTGTTTTCCGAACGAGGTTAAAGATATGTTTGGCAAAAATATAGGTGAAATGCGCCGATATTTAAAATGGTTGTATGCTTGGCTGCACGTTCTTGATAAAGCAGGTTTAGATGCCTTAAATTTTGAACAATTCGAACATTTAAAAGTTACAGAAAGACCTCATCTATATGCTATCAGACACCCACATAGCGTTATCAACGAAAGATATCTATATGTTTATATTGATGATGAATCCGTTATTTTGCTAACCGCTTTTATGGAGAAAGACGCAAAAGACTATTTAGCAGCTATAAAACATGCCCAAAATATATATTCCGAGTTAGAGGTGTGATATATGGATCTTAAACAAAAACTTCAAAATGCAAAGGGTAGTACATGGCTTTCCGATGCCTTGACACAAGAAGAAAAAGTTGCTGCAGCTATGTCAGCGGAAATTGCTTCATTTCTTCAGAAATATCGCAAATCGCATGGACTTACACAAGATGAATTAGCTAAAATACTTCATGTGTCAAAGGATGATATTATTCGCTGGGAAGATGGAGATGAAGACTTTACAATAGCTAATCTCGCCAAAATCGCTACATCGTTACACTTACATCTAAGGAATCTTTTCGGAGCCATTGACGAAATTCTTGTCGTTTAAACAAAAAATGTACCAAATGCTATACAATGATTCTATTTTGTTAGTACGGGAATCCCGATCCAGATTAAGATTTTCGATACTAAGGTCATTATCTACAATGACGGACGCTTACCTGAAAATTGGACCGTGCAGGATTTGCTTTTCACCCATCGCTCCGAACCGTATAATCCAATGATTGCGAATACATTTTTCCGTTCCGGAATGATTGAATCCTGGGGACGCGGCATTGAAAAAATAACAAATGCCTGCCAAACTGCCGGACAACCGGAGCCAGTCTTTGGGTTTAAGCGCAAACGCGAGTTTTCCGTGACCTTTTATAGTGTTGGCACTGGAAACGACACCATAAAAGACACTATAAACGACACCATAAATTTTAGGCTTAACGATACGCATAACTCCATTATTAAGCTGATGAAAGCCACTCCGCACATTACAGTCAAAGCCATATCCGGCGTACTGGGAATAAATGAACGTAATGTAAAAAGCAATATTAAGTCTTTAAAGAACGCGGGAATAATTGAACGGACCGGGGCTAATAAAAACGGACAATGGAGTGTAAAAGTGTAAGGCAGTTTACTTTTATTTGCCCCCCAATATTTGCCCCAAAAACATTAACAGCCCCGGGAAGGGTGTTTTAAGCACCTTTCCCGGGGCTGCACCAATTAAATCCCTTTTCGATATTCTTACCGCTGTTATCCCTTATTCTCCAGCGCCATGAACTTGCTCAGCATCGCCGCTACCTCGGCTCTCGTCGCCGTTCCCTGCGGCCGAATACTGCCGTCCGGGTAACCGCTGATAATCCCGGCGACCACCAAAGCGTTGATTGCTTCTTTCGCATAGCCGGCTATCTTTGTATCATCAGTAAAGCCCGGATAATTACCTAGGGCCGGCAACGAAATATTGGCAAAATCCGCATAGCGGTAAAGAATCGCCGCCAGCTGCTCACGGGTAATTTTATCGCCAGGGCCAAATTGGCTGGCGCTGTATCCGGCGACTATGCCATTGGCCGCCGCCCACCGCACCGCGTCTGTGTACCACTGGCCGGATGGGACGTCGCTGAAAGGATTAGCCAGGCCGCTCACATCAGGACTGCCGGCGGCACGATACAGAATAGTCACGACCATGCCCCGGGAGGTACTCATGTGGGGGCTGAACAGCATCGGCTCCGTGCCGGCGCCGACCATCAGACTGTGGCTGGAGACATAGGCCACGCTGCTATAGAACCAGTCGTTGCTGTTAACGTCGGTAAACGGATTTTGCCAAGGCTCCGGCGAGACTGGCTGGAGCGGCTGAACTGGCGCCGGGGTAACCGGCGCAGGGTTAACCTGTGTATTGCCCGCGATGGTGACAGTTAATACCGGGTTGGTCCCGCCGCTCATATTAAAAGTCAGGGTTTGCTTGCCCACCGCTAAAGTCGTCAGGTACGACGCTTGAATGGTAACTTTGTTACCGCTGACGGTATAGTCAGTACCCTTGGCCAGGGTATAGCCGCCGTTTTTCACCCCGTTTAAGGTGTGGCCGCCTGCTGCTAAGGTAATGATGACATCCCCGCCGGTCTTTTGATCAAAATTAACTGCCGTGGGGCTGATGGAAGCGCCGGAGGAACCGCCGCCGCCCCCGCCTCCGCCGCCGGTTGGGCCGGGCGTGCTGAAGTCAACCAACATTGTCTGACCATTGCTAAGGTTATAGGTTTTGTTTTGCGAGCCATTGGAAGCCGTAAAGGTGGAGGCGCCTGTAACCAACAGCCCGCTGCCGCTGACAGAGGCGCTGATGTCCCCGTCGGCTCTGCCGGTCAGGGTAATCGGATTGGACGCACTGTTGTTGGTGTATACAATGGTAAAATCATTTTGGCCCTGACTGGCAATGTTGATTGAGTTACCACCGCTCCCGAGCCCGCCGGTAATCAGTGCCGCCTGGTTGCCGCTGATGGCGGTAAGCCCCAGGTTATCGTCAAAGAATGTCGCTGCGTTGGCGCCTGTTCCGCCCGGCGATACTGCGTACTGGCCGGCCGGGAGCACGTAAATCCTGTCCGGCGGCTGGGTTGCGCCTTGGACCAGGCTCATGGGAATGTCTTCGTAAGCGCCCGGGATATTGCCTATGCCGGCGCCGCCGGTATCCTGAACCTGGGCGTCCCGGGGAGCAATCACGCTCATCTTGCCGGCGCCGGGCACGCTGTTGCCTATTCCGGTTACCCTGTGCACAAGATTAAACACATCCTTATATTTGACAAATCCAAAGTAGTCTCCGCCGGCCGGGCCAAACACCAGGCCGGGCCAAAGCTCGTAACTCCAGGCGCCGGTGGCCGTATTCAGATGCATCTTGCGGGAAGCGTCCGCCGGCCAATTGTTGTCGTAGACTGAGATATCGTACTGGTTAGCGCCGGTTTGGGTCACCGCGTAGGGTACGATAGCGTGGCCGCCCACGCCCGGGGAGAACACGCCCAGGACTACCCCCGCGCTCTTGTCCCCTGCCTGGAAGCTTTGCACCGCCTGCACCAGCCCGGCGCCGTTATTTTTGTTGCTGCCGTTAAGCTGATTGCTCAGTACAGCGGCAAACTGGCTGACCTGAAACAGCTCCATAAGCTGGGTCAGAGAATGCGACGGAGAGCCCGGAGCATTCAGCGCGTAAACATTACCCGCGCCGTTCTGGTAGGTGTTTAAATTGAGATCCCCGCCGAAAAACGACAGATCCGTGCTGGAAAAACCGTAACAGGAGCCGCCCCAGGTTCCGAGAGCGTTATAGAGATAGCTGGAATCGGCGGCGGAATACAACTGCTGATATCTGGCCAGGGGAATCCGGTAGTTTGAGGAATAGCCAAAGCTGGACCAGGTATTGGCGAATTGGTAGTTGTCGCGAAGCATTTGATATTGATTTGTATTGGTGGCAGCTGCAAAGTTAGCCGTCAGGGAACAGGGAGCGGCGGGCATGGCAAATGTAACGGTGGCGGCTGCAGGGTCAGGCAGGCTAACGCCGCCGGCGTTCCAGCCGCTGAACACATAGCCGGGATTAGCCGTGGCAGTGACGCTGATGGACATGCCGGCAGGGATTAACGGACCGCTAGTAATGACGCCGCCATCTCCGGGGCCGGGGCCGGGAAACGAAATCGGTGAGCCGTTAGCCGTTGCCGAAATGGTTCCGGCGCCGGAAGGAGAAACCGAGACGCTAAACAGGTGACCAATATTATAGACAGTTACTGTGGCTTCCCGGCTGGTCTTCGTCGCGGCTTTTACTCCGCCGTCGCCGTTGTCGGGAATGGTGTTCGTCACGTCAACAGCATAGTAATATACGCCGGGCACATCAGTAGGCGCAGCGTATTGAGGCCCAGTCGCACCGCTGATAGAGTTGCCCGCTGCCGATCCATCAGAGTTATGCTGAACGCTGTACCACTGATAAGACAGCTGCCCGCCGTCGCCGGGCGGGTCCGCTGTCACGCTTAAGCTATAGGTTCCCCCAGGCTGCGCTATGTTCACCGCCGCATCCTGTGGTTGACCAGTGATGACCGGCTGTTGAGCATTCACCGCTGCCGCAGGCTGGAAAGAACCTCCCAGCGTGGTAGCGCTGTACAGCGTGAACACCGCCGGATTAGCCGTTGAATCCCGGGTAATCTGCATTTGACCGCCGGAATCCATGGTTCCGTCCACGGTTGACCAGCCTGTAAATGCATATCCAGGATCCGGAATGGCCGTGACGGAAATAACCATGCCTTCGGCGGCGCCGGCATAGAGACCATCTTGAGCCGTATCCAGGGTAACAGGCGCGCCATCCGCCGTCACGGCAAAGCTGCCGTGCGGCAGCGGATCATCCAAGGCAGTGTCTACTCTGACGTTGAAATGACAGGGATCCCCCGGCGCCGCCAGCGCCGGGCCGGCCAAGACGCCTAAAACCAGCGTAAAAGCCAACAGCAAAGCAAGTAACTTACAGGTCGTTTTATGCAAAATTTTCACCATCTGCGCAATGTAAACATCGGGCACATCGCGCAATCCTTTCTTTTATATTTGGGCAGGCAGCCCTATGCCGCCGCTAAAGCCGTTCATTGTTTCCCATCAATTGACTGTAGCGCTATTTGTTATTCAGTGTAACGGCTGGCGTCGCAAAATCAATAGATTATCCGTGAACGACGGCTTTTCTCCGTGAATTACATTGAGATAAAAAAGCCTGCAAAGACTGTCTGAACAACAGTCTTTGCAGGCTTTGATTATTTTTCTTTCTATAGTACTGCCTACTACAA